>JBDHHK010000049.1:0-22752 GCA_039589395.1 Gemmatimonadota bacterium | reverse complement strand
GGAGGACGAAGCATGAACGTACGTTGTCCATCTTGCGATACTCTGTATAGAGTGGATCCTGCAAAGGTGCCCGAGCAGGGTGTTCAAGCTCGCTGCGCTGAATGCCCGGCAGTTATCTCGGTTTCGCCGTCCTACAGCGAAGTTGCCGCAGCAGGTATTCCTGACACCGTTGTTCCGATTCCAGAGTCCCCGGTTACGGAGGAAATTCCACCCTTCGTAGATGCGGATATTGCAGCCGAGCCTGAAGGGGTGGTTCTCGATGCCCCACCGCCAACCGACGCGATTGATGTAGAGGCACCTGCGGGTACCGAGGTGATTCCTCAGCTACATGATGAACCGATCGTCTCATATTCCGAGTCGGTTTTGGATGTGCCTCCACAGGAAGAGGAGACAGAGGAGATAGAGGAGACTCTGCTTGCGGCTGAACCCAGTCTCGAAGACATTCCTCCCCTGCCAGAGGGGCCGAGCGAACGGGAGATTGCGGTCGGGACAGTGTCCACGGTAGACGAGTTACCGCCGGTACCAGACTTGCCCATAGTGGTAGAGGAGCAAGCGCCCGCGGACATTGAGATTCCGGCTCCCGAACCGGAACCTGACGACAGGCCGCCGCTCGAGGTGATTCCAGCGGAAGAGAGCATACCGCCTGCGGCAGGCAGGCGCTACACTAGGCCGTTCAAAAGGCCACCCGATGATGTACCGGCTGCTACTGTGCCTGCTCCGACCGAGCCTCTGCGACCGACAGCACCGGTGTTCCGTCCTACGCCCGGAATGCCAGTTCAAACGCCACCGGCCACCGACCGGACGCCTATTGTCGAGCCGCCGCCGTCGCCGCCCGCACCACCTGAGTCTCCACCATCGGTTATGCCCGCGGCTCCTCCTGAACCCGTCGTGGTACCAGAACCGGTCGTGCCGCCAGAACCAGTTACGGCACCAGAACGAGCTGTGGCACCGGAACCAGTTACGGCACCTGAGCCAGTTGTGGCACCAGAACCAGCTGCGGCACCAGAGCCAGTTGCAGCTCCAGAACCCGTCGCGGTACCAGAACCGACTGTCGCACCAGAGACAGTTGCGGCTCCGGAACCGGTTGCCGAACCGGAACCCAAACCAAAACGACCGGTCAATCCCTTTCTTTCCAAGGATCCCAACCAAAAGGCCAGACGCCTCGCACGTGCACTCGTCTCCGACATGATTGTCTATCAACCCCAGAAGCGGCAGGAGGCGCTGGATGCAGGCACGTTGAAGGAGGCGTTCGACGAGGAGATCAAGAAGAGCTGGGAGGAATACGTGGAGCAAATCGGTGAGGATTTGGCCAATTCGACGGACTTCTTCAAGGAAGCCTTGAACGATATTCTCGCGGGAGGCAACCAAGTCTTCTAGACTGGTGTTAAGTATAGGTAGGGCCTATATTTACCTGCTTGTGAGCCGCCTTCCCAGACCTGGGCTGGCGGCTCGAAACGCATAGAGACGGAAGCGGGAGTATCGATGGCAGAGGGTGTTCAGGAACGACTGCGCGAGGTCGAAGGACGGTTGGACGAACTCCGAGGTTATCTTTGACCTCACCGGAAAGCATGCCCACCTAAATAAGCTCGAATCCGCCATGTCTGCTCCGGGGTTTTGGGGCGATTCCGAGAACGCCAGATCCGTGGTGGAAGAAGCCCGTCAAATCAAGCGTTGGACAGAACCGTTTGCCGATCTCGAGAACCGAGTCAACGAGGCCATTGAACTAGCACAGCTCATTGACGAAGAGGGTGATGAGGAGTTGGAAAACGAGCTTGTCAGTGAGACTGACGAACTCATTGCCGCGCTGGAGAAGCTCGAGCTTCAGACAATGTTGCAGGGCAAGGACGACCGACGCTCGGCGCTGCTAACCATACATCCAGGGGCGGGCGGTACGGAATCGCAAGACTGGGCTGAAATGCTCATGCGGATGTACACCCGTTGGGCTGAGCGGAGTGGTCTCACCGCGAAGGTCTTGGACTTGCTGCCGGGTGAGGAGGCGGGTATCAAGTCTGTTTCCATCGAAGTGGGTGGGGAGTATGCGTACGGCTATCTGAAAGCGGAAAAAGGGGTACACCGGCTGGTGCGGATATCTCCGTTCGATTCGCAGTCGCGGCGCCATACATCCTTTGCGTCCGTGTTCGTTTACGCAGCCGTAGATGACGATGTGGAGATCGACCTGCGGGACGACGACATTGAGATGGAGGTTTTCCGTGCGTCCGGTGCAGGTGGTCAACATGTGAACAAGACCTCTTCAGCGGTACGATTGCGGCACTTGCCGTCAGGCATCGTGGTATCGTGTCAGCAGGAACGCAGTCAGTTCAAGAATCGAGCAACTGCACTCAAGATGCTCAAAGCAGCGCTCTACCAACGGGCCATTGAGGAGCAAGAAAAGAAGAAGGCCGAACTTGACGCTTCAAAGACAGAAATAAGCTGGGGCAATCAGATTCGGTCATATGTGTTTCAACCGTATACGATGGTCAACGATCACCGTACAGATTTGAAAGTCACCGATGTACGTTCTGTCATGGACGGCGATATCAACGCGTTTATTGAGATGTTTCTGAAGAAGTTCGGGGGTAGGGCGGCATGAGTGGACAACAGCAGTCTTATGTCGAACAGGCGCGTCGCGACAAGTTGATCGCGCTAAGGGAGCGTGGTCTTGAACCGTTTGCGTACGGTTACGCCAAGACTCACACGGCGAGCGATGCCGTTGCAGCTTGTAGCGCCGACCGGGAGACGCCAGTTGACGTCGCCGGTCGAATAGTCGCCTTGCGGCCCCACGGTAAGACAACGTTCGGACACGTGCAGGACCATACGGGTTCGGTACAATTCTATGCCCGACGCGACGAGTTGGGTGAAAACGTGTACGAGTTGATCAAGTTACTTGATCTCGGCGACCACGTTGGTTTGGAAGGTTTCATGTTCCAGACCAGAACTGGTGAGACAACGATTCATGTACGACGGGTCACTCTGCTAGCGAAGGCTCTCCGACCTCTGCCAATCGGAAAACAAGAGGCCGACGGTACATTGCACGGAGTCCTCACAGATACCGAGACTCGCTATCGAGAGCGCTACGCCGACCTCGCTGTCCACTCGGACGTTAGGGAACGCTTCCGGTTACGCGCAAAAGTCGTGACGTACCTGCGGAAGTTCTTGGATGACCTTGGGTACGTGGAGGTTGAGACTCCCGTGCTGCAGCCACTATACGGTGGCGCTAATGCGAGGCCGTTCGTCACCCACTACCATGTGTTGGATGCGGAGTTCTACCTCCGTATCGCGACTGAGCTGTATCTCAAGCGGTGTATAGTTGGTGGGCTCGATAGAGTGTACGAGATCGGCAAAGACTTTAGGAATGAAGGCATCGACCGTGAGCATAACCCGGAGTTCACGATGCTGGAGTTCTACCAAGCCTACGCGGATTACGAGGACATAATGTGTCTCGTGGAGGAGATGATCCATGGTGTAGTACTCCAGATAGACGGGGAATCCAGCATTGAGCGTTTTGGCACTACGTTGGATTTTTCGCCGCCGTGGACACGCGTTAGCTACGAGGATGTTGTGCGGGAGCATGCCGGCATCGACATTCGAACGGCAGAGGATGCCGCGATGAGGGCTACCCTAGTAAATCGTGACATCGACGACCTCGATAGCATGCCGCGTACGAAATTGATCGATCAGCTGTTTGGAGAGTTTGTAGAGCCAAATTTGCAGCAGCCCACCTTCGTGGTTGACTTCCCAATCGAAATTTCTCCGCTTGCCAAGCCCAAGCGTGGTGACCCGTCTCTCGCGGAGCGGTTCGAGTTGTTCATTCGAGGCAAGGAGCTGGCAAACGCATTCAGTGAGCTGAACGATCCCGACGATCAGCGTCGGAGATTTGAGGCTCAGGGAGAAGCGCGCGCAGCCGGTGATGCTGAGGCTCAGCAGCTGGACGAGGACTACATCAGGGCCTTGGAGTACGGGATGCCTCCGACGGGCGGGTGTGGTATCGGCATCGATCGCCTGGTCATGTTGTTGGCAGAAGAGGCGTCCATCCGCGACGTGGTTCTTTACCCGATGCTGAGACCCGAATTATGACTCGTCTGGATCTCAAGCTTGCGGGGCGTTACCTGAGAAGCCGGCGCTCCTCGAGGCTGTTCTCGCTGATAACGCTCATCGCCACTGGTGGTGTCACCGTAGGAGTGATGGCCCTGATTGTGGTGATGGGGGTGATGAACGGGTTGCAGGAAGATCTGCGAGAGAAGATTCTTGGCCCAACCCCCCATCTACGGGTTCTCACTTACGGAATGGGCCTCCGAATCGACGATTGGGAAGCGACGCGGGACACCGTTCTAGCACACCCCGACGTGCTCGCGGCAGAGCCATTTGTGTTCACGCGTGGGATCATCACCGCCGGCTATGACTTTGCCGAAGGTCCCTACGTACTCGGAATCTCGACTGACACGGGATCCGTTGCGGTGACCGCGCTGCCACGGCAGCTCATTGATGGCGACATGTCGTTTGCTACGACTCTGGACAGTGTTGAGGGTGGAATTGTGCTGGGCCGCCGGCTCGCTGAGCGGCTGTCAGCGTATCCGGGTGATCGAGTCACAATGGTGTCGCCGGCCGGAAGCAACTTCAACCCTGCGGTGGGCGGTTTTGTGCCGCAGTGGTGGGCGTTCGAGGTAACCGGCCATTTCGAAACCGAGATGTACGAGTACGACAACAACTACGTCGTGTTGCCGCTGGATGTAGCACAAGAATTCGCAGGACTGGATGACGCCGTATCTGGGATTGAAGTGCGATTGGCGGATCCTTGGGAGGCCCCACGGGTTGGTGGAGAACTCGAGGAGATTCTCGGGTATCCGTTCCGAGCCATTGACTGGCAGAGTCAAAATGCGAGCCTCTTTTCGGCATTGGAACTCGAGAAATTGGCAATGGGCACGATTCTGCTACTCATTGTCATCGTCGCTGCATTCAACATCGTAAGCACCCTGACAATGGTGGTTAGAGACAAGACTCGCGAGATTGGGATTTTGCGAGCCATGGGTCTACCGGCGAACGTCGTTCGACGGGCGTTCATCTTACAGGGAGCTTTCATCGGAGTAGTAGGCACGACATTGGGAACGGGCCTGGGTCTCGTGGTTGCGTGGTTTGTCGATTCCAGGAGGATCATCGATCTCAATCCGTCGGTGTATTTCATTGACCATCTGCCGGTTCGCGTTGACCCCTTGGATCTTGCACTGATCATCGTGGCGAGCGTCACTGTCGCCACGCTCGCGACCATCTATCCAGCTCGACAGGCAGCGATGCTCAACCCCGTGGACGCGATTAGGTACGAATGAGTGCGATACTAGAAGCCCGTGGACTCAAGAAGCATTTTCCGAGCGGTGGTGATGCGGTGCTCGAGGTGCTCACCGATGTCAACCTGACCGTCGGATTGGGCGAGGTGGTTGCGGTGGTCGGTGCCAGCGGCACGGGTAAGAGCACACTGCTGCATTTGTTGGGCGCTCTCGATGTTCCGACGGCAGGAGAGATCCTAGTGGATGGGCGCTCGTATTCGGCACTCAATGAAACTGACAGAGACGTGCTGCGAAACGAGAAGATAGGATTCGTGTTTCAGTTCCATCACCTTCTGAGGGAGTTCTCGGCCCTTGAGAACGTGATGATGCCTCTCCTCATTGGTGGAAGTTCTGAGGCGGGTGCCCGAAGCAGGGCGGAGCAACTTTTGGCGGACGTCGGTTTAGCGGGCCGAATGACCCATCGCCCTGCAACACTCTCCGGAGGCGAACAGCAACGCTGTGCAGTAGCGCGAGCTCTCGTGCGTGAGCCGGCTTTGGTTCTCGCCGACGAACCCAGTGGTAACTTGGACAATCAAAACAGCGAGCGACTCCACGATCTCTTGTTTGATCTTGCACGGAACCTAGAAACGGCGCTCGTCGTGGTTACTCACAACATCTCGCTCGCGCAGCGTTGCGATAGAGTGTTGTTGCTCGAGGACGGACGTTTGCGCTCGGCGGATCCTGCGGGGGTGTTGCCGTAATGTTATGCGACAACTGTAAGGAACGGGAGGCCGCCGTACACTTACAACAGGTGAAGGACAACTCCGTGAGTTCGTTGCATCTTTGCCAGCAATGCGCTGCCGAGAAGGGTATTGAGGCAGGTGTCGGAGCGGCGAAGTTCCCCTTGTCCGACTTTCTCGCGTCCATGGGCAAAGGGCCGGCTCTGCCGGGGGCGAAAGATGTTTCTGATCAGGCGTGTGAATTTTGTGGGGCAACGTTAAAAGACTTTCAGGATACTGGGCGTCTCGGATGTCCGCGCTGCTACGACGTGTTTGAGACACAATTGCGTGACTTACTGCGACGCTTGCATGGTTCGAGTCATCATGTTGGTGAGCCATATCTATCCGCCGAGGTAGGCGATGCGGATGAAAAACACGCGCAGATATCAGACTTGAGGAACAAGTTGAGGCAGGCGATTGAAACGGAAAACTTCGAGTTGGCGGCGGAGTTGCGAGACCGTTTGAGGACCCTCGAATGACGTTCGACCTGAGTCTTCTGAAAGACGGCGGGATTTCTTGGCTCGATGCGAGTGGGCCAGATAGCGCCGTCGTGCTTTCAACGCGCGTGCGCCTTGCACGGAACATCCAAGGCTATGCCTTCACCGTTCGCACGCAGGAGGAAGACCGGACGGAGATACTTGCCCAGGTACTGGAAGCAACCCAACAGTCGAATCAGCTAGCTGAGGCCATGACCTTCCGTTTGACTGAACTCGACCATGCCGAGAGGCAGCTGCTGCACGAGAGACATCTTGTTTCCAAGGAGCTTGCAGGTCTGGAAACCGGCAAGTCGATGCGCTCGGACGCCGCGGTAATAACGGACGGCCATGTTGGCGTCATGGTCAACGAAGAGGATCATATTCGCCTGCAAGTGTTGCGCTCCGGGTTTTCCCTCACCGAGGCCTACTCGGACTTGGAGCGATTGGATGCAGACTTGGGAACGCGATTGTCATTCGCGTTTCACCCTGAGTTCGGGTACTTGACTTCCTGTCCCACCAATGCGGGCACAGGTCTCCGAGCGTCGGTGCTGATTCACCTACCTGGTCTCGTGCTCACCAAGGAAATCGCGAAGGTACTCCAGGGATTGTCTCAGGTCGGACTCACGTTCAGGGGCCTGTATGGTGAGGGAAGCGAGGTAGTTGGTAACTTCTTCCAGCTGTCGAACCAGACGACACTTGGAAAATCCGAAGAAGAACTCTTGGATCACCTGGCAAAGATTGTGCGCCAGGTTGTTGCATATGAACGCGAAGCGCGAGAGGTGCTGCAACGTGATGCGGCAAGTGTAATTGCCGACAAAGTCTGGCGGGCCTACGGTCTGCTAAGATATGCACGGAGCCTCTCGTTCGATGAGACGATGAATCTGCTGAGTGGCGTCCGACTAGGAGTGGGTTTGAACCTGGTCCCGAATTTGAGTGTATATACGTTGAACAAGCTGCTGATCTTCACTCAGTCAGCACACCTTGCGGATGCGGACGGTCAGTCGTTGTCCGAGCGGGATTACTCGATTCCGCGGGCGTCGTACGTGCGCCAGCAGCTCGAGGCCGACGAGGCACGTTCGTCCTCATAAAATAGGTGATTTGATACTGCATCTCGAACGCCGGATTAATTGATGAACGGATACAACTTTACTGACAGAGTCAGAAAAGTCCTGCAAATGGCGCGGGAAGAGGCAGCCCGCCTCCATCACGAGTACGTTGGGACAGAGCACATTTTGCTCGGTCTAATCCGTGAAGGCGAGGGTGTTGCCGCGGCAGTGCTGACCAATTTGAGCGTCGATCTCGATGAGATCCAACAGCGTATTGAAGAAACGGTCAAGAAGGGAAAGGCACCCGCTCCTGAAGGCCCCGATCTTCCTTACACCTCGCGCGCCAAGAAAGTACTCGAACTGGCCATGAGCGAGGCCCGGGAGCTGAATCACTCGTACGTCGGGACCGAACATTTGCTGCTCGGCCTTCTGCGCGAGGAAAAAGGAATTGCAGCCCAAGTGTTGAACGATTCAGAGGTCACTCTCGAGCAGGCACGCGCAGAGACTCTGCGGCTGCTGGGCAGTGAGATGCCTGCTCCACAGAAGGGTGGGCAAGAGGGCTCCGGGGCTGCCCGCTCAGAGAAAAAATCCAAAACACCGGCTCTCGACCATTTCTGTCGAGATCTGACCGTGCTTGCTGGCGAAGGTCAGCTCGATCCTACTATCGGGCGGCTGAAGGAGATCGAGCGCGTGATCGAGGTCTTATCACGGCGCAAGAAAAACAATCCCGTGCTGATAGGTGAACCCGGCGTGGGAAAGACCGCGATCGTTGAAGGGCTCGCTCAACTTATCGCGTCTGGCGCCGCACCGGAGTCACTAAATGGTCACAGGGTCCTCGCGTTGGATATGGCGGCGGTCATTGCCGGTACCAAGTACCGCGGCCAATTCGAAGAGCGTCTCAAAGCGGTGATGAACGAGATCGCTCAGGCGAAGAATGTGGTGTTGTTCATCGATGAGCTGCACACTCTCGTAGGAGCGGGGGCGGCAGAAGGGGCGATCGACGCGTCCAACATGTTGAAACCGGCATTGGCACGCGGCGAACTGCAGTGTGTCGGCGCATCTACTCTCAACGAATACCGCAAGTACATCGAGAAGGACGGAGCGTTGGAACGCCGTTTCCAGTCAGTCGTAGTTGATCCTCCGTCGATTGAAGAAACATTCGAGATTCTCAAGGGTCTTCGCCCTCGCTACGAAGACCATCACAAGGTGTCCATACCAGACGCCACTTTGGATGTGGCCGGGCGGTTGGCCGAACGTTACATCACCGATCGATTCCTTCCGGATAAAGCCATAGACGTAATCGATGAGGCGGCCGCGCGCGCTCGCCTTGCCGCACAGGTGCCGCCGCCTGAGGTTGGCACTCTGAAGGATGACCTGGAAAAGATCAGCCAGGAAAAAGAAGAGGCTGTTCGCGACCAGATGTTCGAGACGGCTGCTGCGCTGCGTGATCAGGAGCGCGAACTACAGGCCGAAATCAGAAAAAGGCAAGAGGAGTGGGATAAAGAGCGCCAAACTCATCGTCCGACGATCGGTGAAGAAGAGGTGGCTTTCATAGTGTCCCGTTGGACGGGAATCCCTGTTACCCGACTGCAGGAAGCCGAAACGCAACGGCTTCTGCGCATGGAGGAAGAGGTTCACAAATTCGTGGTCGGTCAGGAACAGGCTATCGCAGCTATCGCTAAGGCGATTCGGCGGTCGCGAGCGGGTTTGAAGGATCCACATCGGCCAATAGGTACGTTCATCTTCTCAGGCCCGACCGGCGTGGGAAAGACCGAGTTGGCTCGTGCCCTCGCCCGGTTCCTGTTTGCGGACGACCAGGCGCTCATTCGCGTGGACATGTCTGAGTATATGGAGAAATTCAGCGTAAGCCGCTTGATCGGAGCGCCGCCGGGCTACGTAGGCTACGAGGACTCCGGCGCACTCACCAAGGCTGTGCGCCGCAAGCCTTATTCGGTGGTTTTATTGGATGAAATCGAGAAAGCACATCCCGATGTGTTCAACATCTTGCTGCAGGTTTTGGATGAAGGACACCTCACCGACAACTACGGACGCATGATCGATTTCAAGAACACAGTCGTAATCATGACGTCAAACGTTGGTGGGCGAGACATAACGAAGGGTAAGGCTCTTGGCTTTGAGCAGCCTGATTCGATGGCCAGTTTCGAAAGGATGTCGGAGAAGGTCAAAGATGAAATCAACCGCGTCTTCAACCCGGAATTCTTGAATCGCCTCGACGACGTCATCGTGTTCCATGCGCTCAGCAGGGAACACATTGCCGAGATTGTGGATATACTCTTCAGGGAGCTTGACGAGAGGCTCGCCGCTGAGGGAATGTCGGTCGTACGGACTCCAGCTGCCACAGACTTCCTGGTGGACCACGGCTATGACGAGCGATACGGTGCTAGGCCTCTCAAACGGGCGATCCAACGCTATATCGAGGATCCTCTCTCGGACCGGATCCTGATGGGCGAATTTACGTCCGGCAGCGAGATTGAGGTTGATGTGGACACGGATGGCGAACAGCTGATGTTCAGAGCTGCGGCGCCGAGCGAGGCTTGATGTGAAGTCTGTTTTCGTAGCAACAGTACTGCTTTTTGCTTCGGTCTCTTTTGCAGCCGCGCAACAGGGGCAATGTCAGGTTGTAGACAGCGTTACGATCGATGGCGCGCGGAGACTCGACGACCGAACGATTCTGATGCGAGCAGGGATTGTCGCCGGCGAACAGATCTGCCGAACTGACATTCAACGTGCCATCGCAAGCATCTACGGCACCGGCCAGGTATCGGATGTGCGAGTGTTTCAGTCGCGTGTGGATGGGCGCCAGCTCCTGTTATTTGAGGTAAACGAACGCCCGATGCTCGCACGCTGGGAGGTGCAAGGTCCGGAAAAACTGAGTGCACGCTCGGTTCGTGGCAGAGTTCGAATGCTCGAAGGTCGACCTTTCGATCCGGCTGCTGCCGCGCGATCCCGCGCAGGAATCGACTCGCTCTACAAGGAAGAGGGATACTACTTCTCGTCGATCGATCTCCGAGTTGAACCGCGTGACGATGGCGGTGTTGTCGCGGTGTTTGACGTCGACGAAGGCAGGCGGATTGCGCTGAGCCAAGTGATTGTGGAGGGAAACGACGAATTCGAGGACGGCGCGGTTGTTGGGGAGATGGCTACCGGGCCCGAAGGGTTTTGGTGGTGGAAGACAGGTGATTACAACGACGACACCGTAGACAGGGACATCCGCCAGAGATTGCCGGATCACTATGGCTCGCGTGGGTTCATCGATTTCAGGGTGCTCAGAGATACACTCGTCGTGCACGAGGAAACTGGAAAAGGCACGTTACTGCTTGATGTGGACGAGGGCGAACAGTACACGGTTGGTACTTTTGACATAGTTGGAAATCGCCACTTCTCAACCGAACAGCTGGAAACGGTATACCCGTTTGGTCGTCGCCAGACCGGTTTTCTGGGTCTCGGCGGAGTCAGAACAGGTCCGGCGACATTTGATCAAGGGGCATGGCAGGATGCCACGGATCAACTCAATCAGCTCTACGCGAACAACGGATACATTTACGCTCGCATTACGCCGCAGGCGATCCGCCGTGCAGGTGATGACACGACGCACACGGTCGACCTAAGGTGGGATATTGCCGAGGGTGCCCCGGCCATCGTCAATAAGGTGATGATACGCGGTAACAACGTGACGCACGAAAACGTTATCCGCAGAGCGATCTCGGTGGTACCGGGGGATGTGTTCAGGCAGGACGCTCTCATCCAGTCATACCAGCGCATATCGAACCTCGGCTTTTTCGAACAACCGCTGCCGGTGCCGGCAACCGAGCAAGCCAACCAACAAGGTGACATCAACATCATCTTTAACGTTCAAGAACGGCACACCGGTAGCGTGCAGTTTGGTGCGTCGGTTGGGCAGGGAGTTGGTGTTGGAGGATTCGTCGGGTTCGAAGATCCGAACATGTTCGGCCGCGGCAAGCAGGTGAATGTCAACTGGCAGTTCGGGCGACGGATCAACGACCTACGCCTTTCCTACACCGATCCTGCCCTGCGTGGTAGCCTCATTTCGGGTACTGTTTCTCTGCACAGCTCGCGACTTCGGTATACTGTCGCGGATCTTGGAAGGATCAACACTCGCGGAGGCTCACTTCAGTTTGGTTTCCCGCTGTTCGGATCGCGATTCACCAGGATATTGACCACCTATTCGTTGGAGCAGAGCGAATACGATTCACCGACGCTTTCGACACGGTACTTCTGCAAGAACTGCATGCTGTCGAGCATCGGATTGTCACTGGTCCGTGATACCCGGATCGGGCTGCCATTTGCAACAGGCGGGACCCTGCACCAGCTCTCTCTAACCCAGAACGGCGGACCACTTGGTGGCACAGGTAACTTCCGGCGGGCGACCTTCGAGGGTAGATGGTACGCGCCGTTGGGACAGCTCGGCGGGAGTGCCGAGTTGGGTTCTCAGGGCATTCAGTTCCTTCTCGGATTGACTGCGAAGAGCGGATTCGTATGGGGTGATGTCGGGCCGCACTTCAGGCAGCTGTTCTCGATGGGCGGCACGCAGTTCGGGATTCCATTGCGCGGATATGACGAATTCTCGGTGACACCGTTTGGCTTCGACGCGCGAGCCAGCGGCTACTTCGCCAACACGGTAGACGCGTTTGGAGGCTCTTATCAGGTATTCACCGGAGAAATCGGGGCGAGGATTTCACAGGCTCTGTACTTCAATACCTTTGTCGATGCCGGGAACGTCTGGAGGACTCCGGCCGAATTCAATCCGACTCAGCTCTTTAGGGGTGTTGGCGTTGGTGTCAGTCTGTTGTCGCCTCTTGGCCCGATCGGAATCGACTACGCATATGGCTTCGACCGCCGCGACTTGAATGGAGACCGTGATCCAGGTTGGAAGTTCCACTTCAAGCTGGGCATGATGCAGTAGGTCGTATGCCTTCGACTATTGCGACTTTTTAACAGGAAACCACATGTACTTGGAGCGAAAAATGGCTCGTTGGGGAAATGTCTTTACTATGGGACTCGTGGCAGCCGCATTGGGATTGAGTCCGGCGGATGCTGACGCACAAACGAGTGGCAGCATCGGGTTCGTGAATACAGAGCAGATCCTGCGTCAAACACCTGGATATGAGGCGGCAGATTCCATTCTGGCTGCCGAGAGAACCGTGTTTCAATCGGAGGCAACCAGCCTTCAGGCACAGCTGGATTCCGCCATGGGAGCCTTCGATCAGCAGCAGTTGGTGCTAAGTCCACAGGCAAGGGAAGAGAAAGTCGCCGAGCTTCGAGCACTCAACGATCGGATTCAGGCCCGGCTGCAGGAGCTTCAGAATCAAGACCTGGAGCGCCAGCGTGAACTGGTTACGCCTCTGGAGGCGCGCATCCAGACCGTGATTGACGGAATACGTGCGGAACGGAACCTCGCAATCATCTTTGACGTTGCGAACCCGAACTCTACGATTGTCTCGGCTGATATGACGCTGGACCTCACCGCATTGGTGATCAGTCGCCTGCAGGCCGCAGAGACTCCGTAACCGGCACGGAAGTGTCCGCCTCGCGCCTCACGTCCGGCCATATTGCCGATCTTGTTCGCGGCATACTGGTCGGCAGAGAGGACGTTCAGCTCGCTGGGGTAGCCTCGTTGGAGTTGGCAGGCCCCAGCGATCTTACATTTCTTGCCTCGAACAGCCACCTGACCGACTTTCGGCGCAGCAACGCCGGTGCAGTGTTGGTCACGGCTGAGTTTGCAGAGGAACTCAGGGGACCATCTACCCGCATAGTTGTGACCGATCTGCGCCTTGCGCTCGCGCGAGCGGTGTCGGCAATCATGCCTAAAGATGCCATCAGCTGGGGCGTGGATTCGAGCGCGACGGTAGGTCAAGGTGCACGTTGGCAGGGTCGAGTTGCCCTGTCTGCTGGTGCGTTGCTTGGGAAGGGAGTGACGCTTGGGTGCGACTGTGTAATTGGGCGGCATGCTGCTGTTGAAGATGGTGCGGTTGTCGGTGATGAATGTGTCATAGGGGCGCACGCTGTGGTCGGGCGAGGGGCGGTATTGGGAAATAGGGTGGTGCTGAAGCCGGGATCCCGTGTGGGCGGTGTTGGCTTTGCATTTGCGGCGTCTGGTGACGGTCATGTACCGATTGGACATGTTGGCCGGTGTTTGATCGGGGACGACGTAGAGGTAGGATCGAACACGACGATAGATCGAGGCAGTATTGCTGATACTATTGTCGGGGCTGGCACCAAGATCGACAATCTCGTCCAGATAGCGCACAACGTGCGAATTGGCAGCCATTGTCTCATCATGGCGCAGGCGGGCCTGGCGGGAAGCACAGTGTTGGAAGACGATGTTTGGCTTGCAGGCCAGGCTGGGCTAGCCGGACATCTCAAGGTTGGCCGAGGTGCGAGAGTCGCTGCACAGGCAGGTGTTATTGGAGATGTGGATCCGGGTTCGACGGTGTCGGGTTATCCAGCGCGAACTCATCGCGAGGTACTCCGTCAAACGGCCGCTCTCAGGAAGTTGACCCGCCTAACGAAATCGCTTGAACGAATAGTGGAGGCTGATGGCTCAAGGTAGATGCACCATTTCCGAGCCGGTTACCATCAAAGGCATCGGCCTTCACTCCGGTGCCAGGACGAGTGTGTGTTTTCGACCCGCACCGTCAGGCCACGGGATCGTCTTTAGTCGGGTTGATTTGCCAGGTACGCCAACGGTGAAAGCATCCGTAGATGCTGTGACTGAATCAGATCGGCGCACCGTGATCGGTGTCGGTGATGTTACGGTTGGAACAGTGGAGCATGTGCTTGCAGCTGTGTATGCATCCGGAGTCGATGATCTCATTGTAGAGGTGGACGGTCCAGAACCTCCCGTTGGCGATGGCAGCGCAAGAGATTTCTTCCAAGCTATAGAAAGTGTGGAGCTAGAGGAGCGCGCAATCGATAAGTCGGTCATTCAGGTCAGCGATCCTTTTACAGTCGTTGAGGGTGACGCGAAATACTCAGTCGCGCCGTTCGAGAAACTGAGGGTTACGGTCACGGTTGAATGGGACCACCCAATTATTGGTCGACAGTCCGGATGCTACGACATATCCCCGGAGGGCTTTGCTGAATCGCTGGCGGGGGCACGCACCTTTGGCTTCAAAGAGGAAGTGAACGAACTGCGTTGCAGAGGCCTCGCGAGGGGAGCTTCCGAGTCGACAGTGATCGTCATGACCGAAAAGGGGATAGTTGGCCCTGATTTGAGGTGGCCTGACGAGTTTGTGAGACACAAGGCTGTGGACTTGGTAGGCGATTTGGCGTTACTTGGTGCGCAGATTGAGGCAGACATCGTCGCATTCAGGCCGAACCACAAAGGCAACGTTGCGCTTGCCCGATTTCTTGAGCGAACCGCAAGAATGGAAAAACAACTATGATGGATATTCAGAAGATTCTGGAAATAATGCCGCATCGATACCCCATGCTTCTCGTAGATCGTATCGTCGAGCTCGAGCAGGGGAAGCGCATTGTTGGCATAAAGAATGTGACGATCAACGAACCGTTCTTCCAAGGACATTTCCCCGGTCACCCCGTGATGCCCGGAGTGCTTGTGATTGAGGCGATGGCGCAGGTCGGTGGTATGATGTTGATGGGCGCCTTCGATAACCCCGAGGACAAGGTCGTGTACTTCTTGGGAATCGACAAAGTGAAATTCAGAAGGCCGGTTGTCCCAGGGGATCAAATCCGTTTCGAGCTCGAGATGCTTCATTTCCGCGGCAGGAACTGTCGTATGGGTGGGGTTGGGTATGTGGATGGAAAGCCGGTTGCTGAGGCTGAGATGACTGCTCGCGTCATGGACAAATGACCTCACGTATCCACCCCACGGCGATTTTGGAAGACGGGGTGGACCTCGACTCCGATGTGACAATCGGAGCGTATGCTCTCTTGGGTCCGCGCGTTGAGATCGGCGCTGGCACATTGATTGGTCCCCACTCCGTCATCGAGTGCAATACGCGCATCGGCAGCGGGTGTTCGGTCGGTGTGGGCTGCGTTTTGGGTGGAGCCCCACAAGACCGCAAATACCAAGATGAAGAGACCTGGTTGGAGGTGGGTGACAACACGCAGCTTCGCGACTACACGACGGTGAGTCGCGGTTCAGCTGCACGGGGCAAGACATCGGTTGGCCGCAACTGTCTGCTCATGACGTACGTGCACGTCGCGCACGACTGTGTGTTGGATGACGGTGTCATCATCGCCAATGGTGTACAACTGGCCGGACACATTCACATTGGTGCCTTCGCGTACATCGGTGGCCTAACGCCAGTGCACCAGTTCGTGAAGATTGGCACTCACGCATTTGTCGGCGGCGGGTCGAGATTGCCGCAAGACGTTCCCCCTTTCACTCGTGCTGCTGGAAACCCTTACAAGCTCTATGGTATCAACACATTAGGGCTGACCCGGGCTGGTTTCGACGAAAAGAAGCGCGCAGCCCTCAAGCATGCGTACCGACTACTGTTCAACTCCAACATTGCGCGTGCGGACGCTGTGAGGAGACTGAGGGAGGAGAACTCGGATGTTCCCGAGGTGCTAGAACTGGTCGATTTTGTGCTTGGTTCGGAACGGGGGGTGTTAGCCTGAGGCGGATACTCGTTTCTGCGTGTGAGGCATCTGGCGAAGCTCATGCCTCCCTGCTCGTTCAGGCTTTGAGAGAACGTCATGCCGACATAGAGATCGACGCGATTGGCGGATCTCGCATGGAGCGGGCGGGAGCAAACGTGATTCAGTCACGGAACGACTTCGCCGTGATGGGTCTGGCTGAAGGAATAGGTGCGATCCCAGCGCACCTTCGAGCGCTGAGGCGCCTGCGCCGACGGTTTGTGGCAGACCTGTACGACCTGGTGGTTCTCGTTGACTATCCGGGCTTTCATCTCAGGGTCGCCGCAGCAGCGTCTGACTATGGAATTCCCGTTCTCTACTACATAGCACCCCAACTGTGGGCGTGGGGGTCTTGGCGCCTTCGAGCGATTCGCAGGCACGTTCGACAGGTTGCAGCCGTTCTGCCGTTCGAAGAGGAGTATTTTCGAAGCAGAGGTGTGGCAGCGGAGTTTGTCGGGCACCCGCTCCTCGATCGGGAAGATGTGTTGTCGATCGAGGCGGCAAGAGCCTCGTTGGGCATTTCCGACACAGAAGTCGTTCTAGGCCTACTGCCGGGCTCCCGAAAGGCCGAAGTGGACAGACTGTGGCCAAACTTCCGAGATGCGGCAAAACGACTTGCCAAGTCAGATCCGTCGCTACGGGTTTTGGTGGCTGCGGTGGATGGCAACGAATATCCAGATGCGCCTCAATTTCAATACTGCCAGATGAACTCGAATACGGTGCTCTCAGCGGCGGATGCCGTGCTGTGTAAGTCCGGAACTGCGTCGCTCGAAGCAGCGATCTTCGAGACTCCTACTGTGATCGCGTACAAAATGAACCCGATCACATTTGGAGTCGCCAAGAGGGTTGTCCGAACACCCCACATTGGCTTGGTCAACCTAATTGCCGACCGTGAAGTGTGTCCGGAATTCGTTCAGTCCGAGGTCACGCCGCGGGCCCTTGCCAGCGCAGTTGAGCCGCTACTCCGTGGCGATTGCGAGGAAGCCGAAATTCAGCGGCAGGCCTTTGCCCAAGTACGAGACAAGTTGGGTGGTGCTGGAGCAACACAGAGAGTGGCTGATATGGCCGAGCAGCTGGTTGCGTGATGAAGTCCTTACTCGAGCATTCTGCCGGCGATATTGTGAGATTGCTCGCCAGCACCTGGCGACTGGAAACTCACGGTGACGCACAGATCAGGATGCTGAGGGACGCTGGCACACCAGTCGTCTTCACAGTCTGGCACGCGTTTCTGTTGCCACCATTGTGGCACCGTAAGGACGAGGGCATCACTCTGCTGATAAGCGACCATGGCGATGCAGGGTACCTTGCTCGTGCCGCATTACGATGGGGATATCGGGTTGTGCGGGGTTCGAGCACCAGAGGGGCTGTCAAAGGCACGAAGGGAATACTCCGCACCCTCGCTTCCGGCGGTGATGTGGCATTGACACCCGACGGACCAACTGGGCCTGCCAGAGTTGTCAAACCTGGTGCAGTAACAATCGCCGCGCGTGCGGGTGCGGCAGTAGTACCGATTGGTGCCGGTGCGTCTTCATGGTGGCAGCTTGGATCTTGGGATCGCTTCTTTGTCCCTCGTCCCTTTTCCAAAGTCCGAGTTGTCTACGGCAAGCCGATGCTGACGGAGAGGCACTCGAGCCGGACCGACGAGGCAACGCTGGGCGTGCTTGGGCAACGCCTAGACAAAGCGACGGAATCGGCAGCATGCTAGTCGTACGCTGGCTGTGGGGTGGGCGAACGCTATCGGCGCGAGTTGCTCGGTTTGCCTTGGTCCCACCATCAATCGTGTTTCGCGGGGTTGCGGCGGCCCGAACGACTGCATACCGACGTCGTCTGTTGCCTAGCGAATCTGCACGGGTACCTACGATTGCCGTGGGAAATCTCACGGTAGGGGGATCGGGGAAAACACCTATCGCTGCGTGGATAGCGCAGTACTACTCCCGATCTGGGCTGACGCCCGGCATAGTACTTCGGGGCTATGGCGGTGATGAGGGATCTGTGCATCGCAAGCTCGTGCGAAATGCAATTGTGGTTGAAAATCCCGATCGTCTTGCCGGTGCATCGCGCGCCGTGGCCGAGGGAGCGAAGGTGATCGTTCTCGACGACGCTTACCAACGTCTCGACATAAAACGAGATCTCAACATTGCAGTAGTGAGTGCGGAGTCGGGAGAAGCTTCGCGATGGACATTGCCGGCGGGGCCGTGGCGCGAAGGGTGGGGGGCACTGCGGCGGGCCGACCTTGTGATCGTGTCTCGGAAGCGTGCCCCTTTGGATGCAGCGTTGGCGATGGTTCGGCGCGTGCAGCGAGAAGTAGGCGATTGTCCGATGGCCGTCGCAAAGTTGGGCATATCTCGTTTCCACGGTTTGGCGAGCGGTACAACTCTTGATGCTTCGGAGTTGGAAGGAACGAACGTTGTGGTTGCGGCAGGAATCGCAGATCCCCAATCGTTCGCTTTTCAATGCGAGGCCCTCGGCGCCAACGTTCGACTCTTACGCTGGCGCGATCACCAGAAGCTCTCGGACCGTGACCTGCGAGAGTTGGAGTTCGTCGGCCGTGACGCCGATTTCACCATAGTTACCGAAAAGGACGCAGGGAAGTTGCTTGGTCGATGGCCCGACGGATGTGCAGAACCAATAGTTGCCGATCTGGATTTGGTGTGGGAAAGAGGTGGAGCGATTGTGGCGGTTGCTTTGGACTCTGCTGTCGGAGGAAGTTCCGAACCGGCGGCAAAAACCTGACATGGCATTTTACGTCGTGGCCGTCGGGCGATTGAAAGACAGCTCCGTTCGCGACGCTTGTATGGATTACGCTGCACGGATCGGGCGACACTTGAAGCTCAGAATCTTAGAGGTCAAAGACAGTGGTCGTCCCGACAAACAGGCGGCTGCAGCCCGAGAAGAAGAGGGAGAATTACTGCTCAAGGCCATTCCCCAGGGGGCTCTGACAGTTGCGCTGACGCGAGCTGGGTTTGGGGAGCCTAGCTCGAGTTTCGCGAAACGTATCGGAGCCTGGCGAGATCAGAGCGTGGACGTAGCGTTTGTCGTCGGTGGAGCCCACGGCCTGGCGGAAACGATCTTATCGCGTGTGGATGTTAAACTGAGTGTGTCGCAGATGACGCTCCCG
Organism: Gemmatimonadota bacterium; assembly: GCA_039589395.1. Lineage (GTDB taxonomy): Bacteria > Gemmatimonadota > Gemmatimonadetes > Gemmatimonadales > GWC2-71-9 > JBDGYW01. Next base: position 3,429 of record JBDHHK010000049.1, on the reverse strand, counting down.
CATGAGCTAGCACGACTGGTGTTGCTGGAACAGCTTTACCGTGCATGCACGATATTGCGTGGCGAGCCCTATCACAAAGGCGGTTGATCCTTGGCTGAATGGTTCGAGGAATGGTTTGGTGAGACTTACCTGGAGATGTACCCGCATCGCGACGAGAATGACGCGGCCGCTGCCGTCGAGCTGATTTCCAGCGTAGCCAAGTTGAAGAGCGGCCGTGTGCTCGATCTCGCATGTGGGCCGGGGCGCCATTCTAACGTGCTCAGAAACCATGCGAGACAGGTAGTCGGTGTCGATCTGTCGGCGCCGCTGCTTCGACGTGCGCGCCAAGACTATTCACCGCCTTTATCGGTTGTCCGAGGAGATATGCGATTCCTGCCGCTCGCGGCATCGAGCTTCGACCTCGTGGTGAATCTGTTTACCAGCTTTGGTTTTTTCGAAACAGACGATCAGCACGGTGCGGTACTTGGCGAAGTGGCCCGGGTTCTATGTCGAAGCGGGTGGTTTGTGCTCGATTACCTGAATGCCTCACGCGTGCGAGACGATCTAGTGGAACGAGAGCATCTCACCCTTGGGGGAAGGCAAGTAGCGGTCGAGCGGCGGATCTCAGCCGACGGAAGGTTCGTACTAAAAGACATGAAGCTGATCGATGAAGGCCGCGGCTTTCAGGAGAGAGTGCGCCTGTTTTCCCCTGAGGAGCTCGAGAACCTACTCGCGGCTGCTGGGTTTTCTGTTCGGGATAGGTTTGGGAGTTATCAAGGAGAGACACTTACCGCTGATAGCCCACGTGCCCTGCTTTTTTCGGTGTGCCAATGAACTTACGGATTGAGTCCAACTCGGTCGGATCGCTGCCCCGGGCGGAGATAAGGGGTAGTGTCGATCGCAGGTCGTTCCGTTTGGACCCCGCGCTGAAGCCGGCTTTCCAGGTGTTTGGAGCCGCCAAGGCCAACTTGGAACGGCTGTTTTCCGACAATGCCTTGTGCGTCACCTCCGGTCAGCAGCCCGGCTTACTCAGTGGGCCGTTGTACACGATCTATAAGGCGCTTTCAGCCGCCGCACTTGCACGGCAGCTCGAAGACGAGTTGGGTCGGCCGGTAGTGCCCGTCTTTTGGGTTGCTGGCGACGATCACGATTTTGCCGAAGCCAATCACTGCTTCGTTTCGTCCGGTTCGAATGACGTTGTGCGTCTCGAGCTACGGGAGCGGGATCGAGCCGCGGCTTTGACTCCCATGTACAGGGAACGAGTCGGCGAAGATATCGAAGCCGTATTGCAGCAGCTGGCCGCGAGCACGCCGGAGACGGAGTTCCGACCCAGGATTATTGAGTGGATTCGGTTGCATTACGCCCCCGACGCCGATCTTGCTACCGCGTTCGGAGGCGCGCTGGCTGAGCTGCTCGGAAGGTTTGGGATCGCCGTCTTTTCCCCGACAAACGTTCAGGCAAAACGTGCAATGGGTCGCTGGATATTGTCTGCGTTGGAAAACGCGGAAGATCTCGATCGCGGATTGACGGAGCGCGCGGCGGAGCTGAAGGCGCAGGGAAGGGGGGCTCCGATCTCCACCGGTGACGGTGCGTCGGCGGTGTTGATCGAGTCGGCACTTGGACGGGACAGACTGCTGATCGAAGGTGACATTTTCCGTACACGGCGAGCAAAAGAGGAGTGGACCCTAGCTGCGCTCGAGAGTTTGGTGAAAAATGAACCGCAGCGGCTGTCTCCTAACGTACTTCTACGACCGGTGATCGAGGCAGCGATTTTGCCAACCGTTTCGTATGTGGCCGGCCCGGGAGAGCTGGCTTACCTACCGCAAGCCGCACCGATCTATCGAACATTGGGTGTGCAGCCCCAGGTTCCGGTGCCGCGGTGGACGGGCCGGGTCATCGAAGACCGCATTGCCAAGACTCTGGACAGATACGGTATTGGCGTCGATGACCTGAACCTGCCTGAAGGGAAACTCGAAGCACGTGTTTTGAAAGAACGTATGCCCGCTGTTGCTGCTGACGCCCTCCAAACATTAGCAGAGACTATAGGTGGAGAATACGAACGGCTGGCGACCGCTGCCGCCGGCATGGACGCGGCGCTGGAGAAGCCCATAAAGGCAGCTGAGCGAGGAGCGCTGCGTGACCTCGCCGGCGTGGAAAAGCGCATCTCTCGTCAGTTGAAGCAGCAGAATGAAACAACGGTCAGGCAACTTGCCAATGCGCGAAACAGTCTTTTTCCGCTGGGCAAGCCGCAGGAGCGTGTATTGAACGTCACCCACTTCCTCATTAGGTACGGTGACGAGTTCCTCGACGCTGTCTTTGACCAGTGTCTACAGTGGGCCGACAGACTTGAAACCGCCTCAGACGGGTCGTAGTATCTTCTCATGTTCTGGGTAATGGGGTTTATACTGGTTTTCGTCGCTCTTATGATCCCGACGTTGGCGATAGTGCTCAACTCACCTGTCGTCAAAGGGTACTTTCACGGAACTGATCCTGTGAAGCTCGGCGAAGTCATCGATAGAGTCCGCGCCATCGAAGACGAGCTTTCTCAAATGGCGGGAGATATTGAGGCGCTCCAAAGCGAGACACAGTTCGTGCAGCGGCTTTTGGACGATCCGGAACGCGGCGAGCAAGAAAAGCAACTCACATCGCCTGACTCTCCTCCTGGGACCTCTCCTGAGTAACACTCAAGTAGACCGCGCGCAGGGGCGCAATGTCGCTCGCGTCGGTGCCGGCATTTTGATTACCCGCGTACTCGGATTCGTTCGGGAGCGACTGTTCGCACAGTACTTCGGCATTGGTGTTGAGGCGGATGCGTTTGGTGCAGCAATGAAAATCCCTAACGTCATCCGCAATCTCTTGGGCGAGGGGACACTTTCCGCCTCCTTCATACCCGTGTATGCCGGCATGATTGAGCGTGGCGAAACCGAAAACGCTCGGCGGTTGGCGGGAACGATTGTTTCGATTCTCGTGCTACTCACGGCGGGCGCGGCATTTCTGGGTATTCTGCTTGCACCCATCATAACCGACATTGCTGCTCCGGGTTTTTCGGGCCACCAGCGCGATCTGACAATCACACTGGTGCGCATCCTGTTCCCAATGTTTGGCGCATTGATCCTTTCCGCGTGGTGCTTGGGCATTCTCAACACGCACAGGAGGTTCTTCCTGTCCTACGCGGCGCCGTCGGTCTGGAACATTGCGCAGATCGCAACGCTCGTTGGGTTGGGTGGACACCTGTTTGGTAAGCCACTCGTCATCGCCCTAGCGTGGGGTGCGGTAATCGGAAGCGTCGCACAGATAGCAGTTCAACTACCCACCGTTTTGCCGCTAGTGCGAGGCATGCGCTGGGGCCTCAGTGCCGACGCACCTGGAGTGCGTCGGGTTATCAGGGCCTGGATACCAGTGGTTTTCGGTGCCGGCGTGGTGCAGATATCGAGTGTTATCGACACGCAG
>JBDHHK010000048.1:0-23003 GCA_039589395.1 Gemmatimonadota bacterium | reverse complement strand
GTTGATTCGCGACATGTCGGCAAGCGAACTCTGGAACCGTTATGTGCGCTACATCGGTGCTGGTGCAGTGGCAACCGGCGGTATCATCACGCTGATCAAGTCGATTCCGACGATGATCGAATCATTCAAGCTCGGCCTCGGACAAATCGCCAAGGCGACTGAAGGAACTGTCTTTGACCGCACCGACCGTGACCTGTCGTACAAGACGGTGCTCGTGATCGTTGGAGTGGTGTTGCTCATACTCACGTTTGTCCCCGGGATTCTCGGGTACCTCGACTCAGTGGTGGCGCGTGGAATGGCAGCGGTGATGATCGCAATCTTCGCGTTCTTCTTCGTGACCGTGAGTTCGAGGATCGTAGGCCTAGTCGGCGTCACCTCCAACCCGACGTCGGGTATGACGATCGCCACTCTCTTGGGAACGGCATCCATCTTCTACCTGATGGGTTGGACCGATCTCTCAGGGAAAGCCACGGCGCTCATGGTGGGAACGGTGGTTTGCATCGCCGCCTCTATAGCGGGTGATACGTCGCAGGACCTGAAGACCGGATATGTGCTGGGTGCCACGCCGCGCCTGCAACAGATTGGTGAGTTGATCGGTGTGATCACATCGGCCGGGGTGGTGTGCCTGGTGGTCATGCTGCTGCACCAAAACGTCGAAGGTGGACTCGGCGGGGCTGAACTGCCGGCTCCACAATCGGTTCTCATGAAGCTCGTGATTGATGGCGTGCTCGATCAGAACCTTCCATGGATCTTGATATTCATCGGCGTGGGCATCGGTCTGGGTGCATCGTTGTTCAAGATCCCGGTGCTTGCGTTTGCGGTAGGAGTGTACCTGCCATTGTACACCATGGCGGCTGTGTTTGTCGGTGGCCTGACGCGGTATCTACTCACGCGAGTCAAGGCCGATCCCACTGAGGCTGAACTGCAGGAGGCCGAGCGACGTCGCGAGCGTGGCGTGCTGTTTGGATCAGGATTGGTTGGTGGAGGGGGGCTGACCGGTGTGCTACTGGCTCTTTGGGTCGCGATCCGCGGTGGCGAACGCATCGTGGGCTTCCCGCCCAATGTGCCTCACCTCGTGGAGCAGGCACTCGCTCTCGCAACGGTCCTGCTCATTGTTGGCATTATGACGGCGTTTATCAGGGCTCGGTCAGATTCGGTGGCTTAGTGAGACCGAAACTCTGTGCGGTTCTGACTCGTAGATTGAGAAGGAGTGGGAACCACGTCTTTGCTGGAGGTTTTGAAGATGACGACTGAGGGAACACGCCGCGGTAGCATTGTTAACGCGATGACATGGATGCTGGGACTGTCCATCCTCCTCTTTTGGATGCCGTTTTTGGGTGGGTTGATAGCTGGATTTGTGGGTGGCAGAAAGGCTGGCAAGGTGCCCGAGGCAGTCCTCGCTGTGGTTCTTCCGGGATTGGTTCTGGGGATCCTCACGTTCCTCCTGGGCAGTGTCTTAGGTGGAATCCCAGTTATCGGCCAACTCTTTGCGCTTGTAGCCGGTATGGGATCACTAGTTCTCTCGTTCATGAACGTATTGCCGCTCTTGATAGGTGCGGTGCTAGGAGCACTGACGGCGAAATAGCCTCAGTCCTACAGCCAAGACTACAGCCATCGGCGATCGACACTAGGAGTACAGCGCCGATGGCTGTATTCTTTTGCCCATCTTGCCTTGGACCGACATTCTTCTGGCGAACCTCGCGGTCGTGCTCGGAGCTACGCTTCAGGGCTCTGTTGGTTTTGGGCTTGGTTTCGTTGGTGCACCGCTGTTGATGCTGATTTCCCCATCCTTTATTCCCGGGCCTCTTCTGTTCAACGCCGTTGTCCTGACGTTGTTGCTGACCCACAGGGAGCGCAAATCCATTGTGGTGTCGGAGATAAGATGGGCTGTGGTTGGCCGCCTGGTAGGCGTTGCTATTGCCGCTGCGGTGGTTGCATCGATTTCAACTGACGGCCTCGCCCTGACACTCGGGCTAATGGTGCTTTTGCTCGTTGGACTCAGTCTTTCCGGGTTGCACTTTGAACCGACCTGGAAGAGCCTAATTGTCGCGGGAACAGTATCAGGATTCTCCGGTACTATTGCCTCTGTAGGTGCGCCGCCCATGGCCATCGTATATCAGAACGCGACGGGACCTCGGATTCGAGGCACTCTCTCGGCATTTTTCGTGATCGGCACGATAATGTCGCTCACGGCATTGCTGTTGGTGGGTCAATTGGGCATCGTGGAACTTACGATTGCACTCACAATGCTACCGGGATTACTCCTTGGTTTCGTGTTGTCCCGTCGTTTGGCGTTGGTTATCGATCGCGGTCGCACTCGATACGCCGTGTTGGGCTTATCGGCAATGGGAGGGGCACTGTTGGTCCTGAGACAGCTTCTATAGGCTGTATCTTCTGCGTAATGGAATAAATGCTTTGGAGCGCAAATGAGCGCCACTCGTCCCCCCCGATCTGTGCAAGGGTCGTTGCGCAAGAGCCTAATCCAACGCAGCCGCGACCTATCCTCTCCCTTTTTGAGAAGAACGCAGCATTTGCTCCGCGATTTTTACCAAGACGTACGCTACGCGCTCCGTTCCCTCAGAAAGAGCCTCGGCTACACGACGGTCGCGGTTCTGACGCTCGCGCTTGGCATTGGTGCGAACACCGCGGTGTTCACCGTTGTCAACGGTGTACTGCTCAGGCCTCTCCCGTACTCAGACCAGGATCAACTGGTAACGGTGTGGTCGGCCAGGCGTGATGGCTCGGTAGGCTCCTTGCCGTCGTATCCGGACTACCAGTCCTGGCGTGCGCAGTCGGAGAGCTTCGATGGAATGGCGTTCATCTATGGTGATGAGAAAATTCGCAGAACCGACGAAGGTCTAAAGCCGGTGCTCGCGGCGTATGTCACGGGCGAATTTTTCTCCACGCTGCGTGCGCGGGCTAAGCTGGGAGCCCCGTTCGGGAATCTTGGCCGAGCGGACGTCGGAGAAGAGAGACTGATCGTCCTGAAGTACCGGGTATGGCAAGGTCAGTTCGGCGCTGACCCCGATATCATTGGCAAGACAGTCTCTTTCACGGACGGCTCATACACCGTGGGAGCGGTGATGGCCGAGGGTGTGGATTACCCTGTTTGGGCAGATATTTACACACCGATCACACCGGCAGTCATCGATGGACACGGGTTGAATGCCAGGGACCGCCGAGTGGACACAAGGGTCCTTGCAAGGCTCAAGTCTGAAACGGACCGGTCGAACGCGCTGACGGAACTCACAGCCATTGCCGCCCGGCTGGAAACGGTGTATCCGGAGACCAACGCCGACTGGACCGTGAGGATCAGGCCGCTCAAGGAGATCGTACTGGATCCCTGGGGACAGAACCGCAATCTGCGCAGGGCACTTTTTGTGCTCATGGGGGCGGTGGGGTTCGTTCTGCTGATCGCCTGTGCCAACATCGCGAACCTGATGCTAGCGCGGTTCCTGGCACGCGGTCGAGAGTTGGCGGTACGGACCGCATTAGGTGCCGGCAGATGGCGTATCGTACGCCAAACACTCACGGAGAGTCTCGTGCTTGCGGCTCTTGGCGCCGCCGCCGGTGTTTTGTTGGCGCGATGGGGCGTAGATGCGTTGTTGGCCGGTGCACCGCCGTTGCCGAGGGTCGACGAAATCAGTGTTGGTGGCGGAGTCTTGGCTTTCACAGCGGGTCTGGCGGTTTTTGCGGCGCTGTTGTTCGGCACCGCGCCGGCGTTCCGAAGCGGCGGGCGAAATCTCGTGGAAAGGTTGAAGGAAGGCGGCAGAACGGCAATCGGTCGTCTTGGTACACGGCACATTCAGGTGTCGCTCGTCGTCTCTCAGGTTGGTCTGGCTCTGGTGTTGCTGATCGGTGCCGGGTTGCTCGGAAAGAGTCTTCGACAGCTGGCGCAAGTGAATCTCGGATTCAACGCCACTCGCCTCACCAGTGTTCGAATTCGTCCGCCGTTACCCCAGTACGAGAATGCCCGGCTGAGGGCCGATTTGTATCAGCGCCTGGTCGAAGCGGTTGTGGCAGTCCCCGGGATCGAGTCTGCTTCACTCGTAAACCACACTCCTGGTGGCGGGCTGATCTTCTCTCCGCTGCGTGTCGAGGGCCTCGTCGAGGAAGCCACAATTGCGTTCAAGACGGTTGCTCCAGGTTATTTCGAGACGATGGGAATCGGAGTGGTGGAGGGAAGAAGTTATGAAACGCTCGACATGACAGAGAGTACGGATGGCCTCATCATCGACCAAACCCTAGCACAGTCTCTGGATATCGAACTGGGTAGGCCCATTACAGTATTCAAACAGGTTGCTGATGAAGAGCTTGGACAGCCGATAACGGGCGAAGTCATTGGCATCGTAGGCGCCACTCGAGTCTCATTATCGCAGGAGTCGCCATACCCGAATGTGTTTGTCCCATACACGGTTAACCCATGGATGCATGCGACCGTCGTAGCTAGGAGCAGGTCAGATGCCGGTGGCATCGGTGAGCAGATTCGCGACGCGGTACTTGCCGTAGAACCGGAAATACCTGGCGTGGAGCCGATGTCGGTCGCGGACCGGGTGCACCAGACTGTTTCGAAGGAGCGCTTCGCAGCGAGGCTCATGGGTTCGTTTGCCGCCGCTGCGCTATTGCTGTCCGCAGTGGGGATATACGGCGTTCTGTCTTATCTCATAAGACAGCGAACGGCAGAAATCGGCCTGCGATTGGCCTTAGGGGCGAGTTCCAAGAATGTGCTCGGGTTGGTCGTCGGGCGCGCTATGTGGATGGTAGCAGCAGGAACCGTCTTGGGGCTGGCTGCTGCGTTCGGCCTAACGCGATTTCTCGGGGCAATGCTGTTTGGTGTTGGGACGACGGACTTGGCCACCTACATGTCGTTGACCGTTGTGTTGGTCTTCGTGGCGTTTGTTGCCAGTCTCCTACCAGCGAATCAGGCCATCAGGGTGGATCCGCTGACGACCTTGAGGTCCGAATAGTAGTTGTCATGAACGTCAATCATGAGTGTGCATGTGTCCCGGGCGCGCTTTAGGCTGCTCCTTTCGCGTCTCCATTACTAAAAGCTGCCTGGAAATCTTGCCCCGTTGGCTGCTGGAACACTCGTAAGCCGAACTCCGGGACAATCGCGAGCAGATGATCGAAGATGTCCGACTGAATTCCCTCGTACGGAACCCAGGCTACGTCGTTCGAGAACACGTAGATCTCCAGCGGGAGACCGCTCGGGGTGGGACTCAACTGCCGAATCAGGAACGTCATCTCCTTGTGGATCTTTGGATGGGAACGCAGGTATTGCACCACATACATCCGGAACGTGCCGATGTTTGTCAGCTTGCGGGCATTCGCAACGAGACTGGGGTCTCCCGCGGTCACTGACTGATTGTATTCCTCCAATTCCTTCTTTTTCTCCGCTATGTAGTCCTGGAGCAATACGAAGTTTCCAAACCGCTCAATATCAGCGTCGTCGAGGAATCTGATCGAGTTCATATCCAGGAGAAGCGCCCGCTTTATGCGACGACCGCCAGACTCGCTCATCGACCTCCAGTTCTTGAACGAATCACTGATGAGTCTGTGCGTCGGAATGGTGGTAATCGTCTTGTCCCAGTTCTGCACCTTGACGGTGTGCAAAGCTATGTCCACCACATCGCCGTCAGCGCCGAATTGCGGCATCTCGATCCAATCGCCGACACGTATCATGTCGTTGCTGGCGATCTGCAAGCTGGCCACAAACGACAGTATCGTGTCCCGGAATACCAGGAGCAGCACCGCCGTCATGGCGCCGATCCCGCCGAGGAAGAACAATGGGGATCTTCCGATCAGCGTTGCCACCGCGACGATCGAGCCAAGTACGTACACCAAAATCTTGGCAATCTGCACATACCCCTTCATCGGTCTGCCCGCGGCAATACGGCTCGTCGCATAGATCTCGTGCACTGCGTTCAGGAAAGCTCCCACGGACATAATCCCAACGAGAACCGTCGATGCGAGCGCAGCCTGCCGAACGAGATTAGACACCGACTCGCCGATGTCGGGTATGAACAGGATACCGAAGTAGATGGTAAGTGCAGGGGCGAAGTGCGCGAGCCGTTCGAAGACTCGATGCTTCTGCAACACATCGTCCCAAGTAAATGTGGTTCGTCTCACCAGTCGCGCTATTGTAGCGAGCAGGATTCGTTTGGTGATCTTGTCTGCCAGATACGCCACCAGCAGAACGACTACTAGGCCACCCACTTGCCTAACTATCGCGTGTTCACCGAGCCATTGAACGACTGCATCGAAGCCGCTTTGCGCAGTCCCGTCGGCGTCTTGTTCCGCTTGGAAGCCGATACGCATCGTATCCCCTCGTGTCAAAAACATGCGAAGATCCAATCAGGCTGGTGTTTGGACCACGTAACTTAGCTCGGAGATCTAGTTTGTTACCAGTGACATAGCGGTGAAACGGACCTTTCCGGCTCACGTGGAATATCGAGGGCGAATGTGCGACTTTTCCTCCGGCTGTCGCCGCGGAGAAAGGCAGAGTCGTTTCGCGCGGCCAATTCTGAATGTTGGCAACGAACTCAAGGAGCAACAAGATGGCGGAGTTTGTCTATCAGAACCCATTTCCGCTGGCCAAGGATACAGCTAAGTACCGGTTGGTGACCAGCGAATATGTTTCGACCGCTGAACTAGATGGAGCAGATGTGCTGAAGGTAGATCAGAATGCACTCACCACGTTGGCACACGAAGCAATGCGTGACGTGTCGTTCCTCCTCCGTCCGGCGCACCTCGAACAGGTTGCAGCGATACTGGACGATCCGGAAGCGAGCGACAACGATCGGGGCGTAGCTCTTGCCATGCTGAAGAACGCTGAGGTCGCCGCCAACTTTTTACTGCCGCTGTGCCAGGACACGGGCACGGCAACCATCGTTGCCAAAAAAGGGCAGAGGGTGTGGACCGGAGGTGGCGACGCCGAAATGTTGGCGAAGGGGGTTTTCGAGACTTACACCGGAGAGAATCTGCGGTACTCGCAGACTGTCCCACTCACCATGTACGAGGAGAAGAACTCAGGCACCAATCTCCCACCACAGATCGACATCTATGCAACAGACGGAGCGGAGTACTCGTTCTTGTTTGTTGCCAAGGGCGGAGGCTCCGGGAACAAGACGTACCTGTACCAGGAGACCAAGGCGCTGTTGAACGCCGAGAAGCTCGAGGCTTTCCTGACCGAGAAGATGAAGACGCTCGGTACGGCCGCTTGCCCGCCTTATCACCTCGCATTCGTGATCGGCGGGACATCTGCCGAGTCGTGTCTGAAGACCGTGAAGCTGGCGAGTACGGGGTACTTGGACGGATTGCCGACCAGCGGAAACGAACATGGTCAGGCATTCAGAGACGTGGCAATGGAAGAAAAAATGCTCGAAGCCGCGCAGAATAGTGGTTTCGGAGCCCAGTTCGGCGGCAAACACTTCGCTCTAGACGTGCGCGTGGTTCGGCTCCCCCGGCACGGCGCTTCCTGTCCGGTAGGCATGGGGGTTTCTTGCTCCGCACACCGGAACGTCAAGGCCAAGATCAACAGTGAGGGCCTCTGGATCGAAGAACTCGAACGCAATCCGGGCCGGTTCATTCCTGAGAAATATCGCGAAGCCCACCATGGCGGTGCGGTGAAGATCGATCTCAACCGTCCGATGAGTGAGATCACGGCAGAACTCAGCAAGCACCCGATCAAAACCCAGTTGGAACTCACCGGCACGCTGATCGTTGCGAGGGATATCGCGCACGCGAAGTTGAAGGAGCGTTTGGATTCGGGTGAAGGGCTGCCCCAGTACTTCAAGGATCACCCAGTCTACTATGCGGGCCCAGCCAAGACGCCCGAGGGAATGCCGTCCGGCTCGTTCGGCCCCACTACAGCAGGCCGCATGGATTCATATGTGGGTCTGTTCCAGGCTAACGGCGGGTCGATGGTCATGATCGCCAAGGGTAATCGCAGTCAGCAGGTCACCGACGCCTGCAAGGAATACGGCGGGTTCTACCTTGGTTCGATCGGCGGCCCCGCGGCGATCCTCGCCCAGGATAACATCAAGAAGGTCGAGCTCCTGGAATATCCCGAGCTTGGAATGGAAGCGATATACAAAATCGAAGTGGTAAACTTCCCGGCGTTCATGCTCGTCGATGACAAGGGGAACGATTTTTTCCAGCAACTCTGCTGACCGCGTGTTGGGGCTGGCCCCATCGGTTCACTAACCGTGTCCTCGCGCGAAGACGGTCGCGATACGAGTGTCGCCGTGGTGTGAGACGTAACTCTATTAATGGCAAAGAGTTACGTAGATTCACTCGGACGGCATCGTTCGTGCTCACTCACGCGTGAGGATGATATCGGCACGATTTGAAAACGTGGTTCAGAAGATGCGCGCAGGCATCTATCTAGCTTGGATTTTGCTTGCTCAGCTAGCTGCCGGCTGTGCGACCAGCACCCCTTACGTTCCGCTCTCCATTCCAAGTGACGAGTTCAACCGCACGGCCAATACGATTGCATTGGCTCCCGTTCTGCCCCCACAAGGCATTCAGATAGCAGATACGTTGCTCGCCAACATGGATGCGTTAATCGAGGAGACATTGGTAAGCGCGGGGTATAGTTGCGTATCTAGCCGGGAGCATGCGGCGTTATGGGATCGCATCGTCGTTCAGATGGGCGGACTCTATGACTCTTTGACCGGAGAGGTCGACGAGCTGCGCCTCGAGGTCGCGAGGGAACAACTGCGCCGTGACCTCGCGGACATGTATCAACCTGATTACGTGCTGTTTCCGGAGATCTGGATGGTCCGAGCCGCTGCCTCAGGTGGAGTAGCAAGCTGGGATGGTGCTTCGCAGCCCGTTGTCGGTTTCGGGACAAGGGTTCTGAACGTCATTGACGCGATACTCAACCAGTACGACGGGTTCCTTCAGCCGGAAGTAGTTGATGCACTTTCTTTGGGCGTTGTTGTGGAGAGCATGCAAGGTGTCGAGATCTTTCAGAGTGCAGGAGGGATTGAGGTACTGAAGGAAATGGAAAGGCATACAGAGTTCGAATCGGTCTTGACCGATCCCGAACGCAATAGGCAGGCCGTCACAACCGCACTGTTGCCGTTGCTCGAAGGACGTGAGGGCGGTCAGCCGGAAGGTTAGGCGTTCTTGTAACGGCGGCTATTCGAGCCAATCAGGTACTCGAGGGCGGCGTAATCGTAGAGTGCGTGCGCCATAACCGGAACTAGCAGATTGTCGGTTAGAATCAAGAGAACACCCAAGTAACAGCCGATCAGCCCTGCGAGTACGGCGTATGTAGGCGTGATCAGGTGCGCCAGGCCAAAAATCGTGCTCGTGAGCACCAAGGCCAGCGGCATCCCGATCAGGCCGGTCAATTCAGACTGCAAGACTCCGCGAAACAGGCATTCTTCCCCGATACCCGCCAGCAGCGACACGAGCAGCAGAGCGTACGAAGGTGCACCGAGAAACAGGGGAACGATCTGTTTGTTCACCTGCCGCATCAGTTCTCTGAGTGGACCGAATCTGGATTTCGAGCAACCCCACATGGCAAGTAGAAGCGGGCCGACAGCGATGGTTCCCAGTGTGAGCCCACTCCAATTCAGGTGTAGCTGTCTGAGTGGGGGGGCGTTCAGAAGCCAACCCAATATGAGGGAAAACAGGAAAATCCCTGCTTCGAAGGAGATCGCCAATCGAACGATATTCCCGTTATTTGGTGGGTTTTTGCTCATCGCTGTCCTCGGCGGTTGCCAGACAATGTTGGCCCCACGTCGCATCTTGGGCTACCCCTCGCTATTTTCCGTTGTGAAATCATGGAACTGCGCGCGCGCAAATTGGTAGTTGTATGTAGCCGTGGGTTGTGAAACGTGCAGGGCCGTGTTTTCTTTGGCCCAAAACACATGCGAACAATCTGAAGTCGAAAACCAGTGTTACCGGGTGGCAATTCGGGGAAGGAGGGAACGTATCCAAGTGAAAACAAGGAATGTTGGAATGCATCAAACGAGACTGAGATCGCTTGCTTTTGTTGGAATGTTGTTGGTTGGTTCCGCTGTAACGACCGAGTCATACGCACAGAGTGACGCAGATATACTCGAAGCGGCAGCTGCCGGCAACGCGGGATTGGTAGGAACATTATTGCAGCTTCAGGCGAATCCCAACGCTGCAGACTCGTTGGGTTATACCGCTGTTATGTATGCTGCGCAGGTTGGTGCCAGCGAGGTGGTTGGCGCTCTGGCAGAGGCTGGTGCTGACCTAAACGCTGTGTCCACCGAGGGCTGGACAGCGTTACTGCTGTCAGCTTTGCAGGGACAAGCCGAGACAGCTACCGAGCTACTGGCACGTGGAGCCGACCCTTCTATCACATTCGGCGGTGGGTTCACTGCTTTGATGATTGCTTCTGCTCGCGGTCATGCTGAGGTTGCTGAGGCTTTGATGGATGGTGGAATGGACATCGAAGCCAGCCTGACCGACGGGCGCACATCCCTCATGGCTGCCGCCGAGGGAGGCCATGTGGAGGTCATGAAGACTTTGATCGAACACGGCGCCAACGTCCACGCGCAGTCGAACGGAGGCGGTACTGCTGCAACGGCAGCGCTGAGGAACGGACACACTGAAGCCGCGAAAGAACTTGCCATGGCGGGCGCAGAAGTCATAGCCGGCATCGCGTCTGTGGAGGCTCCGTCGGAACCGGCTTGTCCACGTCCCCAGTGGCCGGAGTCAGTATGGGAGGCGGAGATCGAGGGGCAGATAGTGGTGGAGTTCGTGGTTGACAGAGAAGGCCTAACTGAGGACTCAACCGTAACCCTGATCTCGACACCGCATCCCGATTTGGAGGAAGCGGCCATAGACATGTTTCGTCTGTGTGAATTCAACCCCGGCCATATTGATGGAACGCCCGTCCGCGTGAGAATCAGACAGGGCTTTAATGTAGGCGGCTGAGACAAAGAGCCGTCACTGAATTTGGGGGCCGCATCACTCGATGCGGCCCCTTTTGTTGCGATCCGGATTTTGAGCCAGCTACCCTTCAGCCGCTCTGCTCCACTCACCCTGGCACTACGCTGTTTGACCCGACCTTGACCTGTGAGTGGCTGCGAGGTGAATCCTGTTGAAGGGGAAAATGAAACCTCCGTACAGGTGCCCGAGAGAAACCGACCGTTTAGGTGTACGCCGCACTCTGGTGCGTACCGTGCACTCGGTTAGATTGGTACTCAATACCCGTTTTGTCACCACCATTCTCAGGAGTGACCCATGTTCTTGGAAAGCAAACTGCACTCGCCTGCCGTCGCTTTCTGTGTTGCTTTGGCGTTGGTGATGGGGTGCGCCGGCGAAGTTGAAGAAGATCCCGGCTATACGCATATGATCGCGGCTTCAGAAGTCGTGAGGTTTGCGTCGGATGGTTCGCTCGAGAGAATCCAAGATGTTGCGGTCGCAGTCTCAGGCGAGATCTGGGCGCTCCAGCGGATTCGTGCGCCTCATCTGTTCGTGTACTCGGCAGAGGGCGATTTGCATGATTCGTTCGGTACGACTGGCTCAGACAGGCACCAGCTGCGCAATCCGTACAACTTGCTGCCTACTGACGATTCGCGTTTTCCGATGGCGGTTTGGGATGCCGGTAATCGCAG
The DNA here is from genome assembly GCA_039589395.1 of Gemmatimonadota bacterium. GTDB lineage: Bacteria > Gemmatimonadota > Gemmatimonadetes > Gemmatimonadales > GWC2-71-9 > JBDGYW01. Next base: position 11,400 of record JBDHHK010000048.1, on the reverse strand, counting down.
GATCTCGACGTTCAATCCATATGGCAGAGCCTCTGTGGTGCAAGCGAGTCGTTCGAGAGGCCAGGTCTACGCCGAGATAGAAAACCACTCCTATGGAAAGCCGCTTGCCATGGAGCGCCTAGGCGACAACTACCTGTTGATGGATCACTCCAACGGGTTGCATGTGACAGTCGATTATTTACGGTCGGAGCTCTTGCGGCTAGGTCAGGGTGGGGAAATCATCGACACTCTCGTTGATTTCGAGGGAGAATTTGCCGACTCCATTGCCGAACTCGGGCGCGACGTCAACTACCTGGCCCCGATACCGCTCTGGTCCATGTGCCAAGACGGCGAAATGGCGTTTTTGGAACCTTTCACGAGAACCTTGCGGTGGTATGGGCCCGACGGGGTTGTTGCTGGCACAGAGACGCTCGAGATCCCGGTAAGGGAGATCACAGAAGAGAATCAGAGCACGTTCTTGCACCATCGTTTCGAGTTCCAATGGAGGGAGCAGCGCCCCGACGAACCTGACTCGACGATCGTGGCGAACTCTGTTGACGACTTCATGCTGCGCCACTGGGATCAGTTCTCGACAGCTGCGCCCCCCGCTGTAGGGATGATGTGTGCAGGTGACCGCGAAGTCTGGCTCCAAGAATTCTCTACGGACGACCACCCTCTGGGGTTTGGTGCGCGATGGCTTGTACATTCGCCTGAGACGACCGAGCGCGTGTACGTGCAGTTCCCGGACGGGTTCCGGCCCCTGAAGATCGTGGATGGAAGGGCATATGGCGTTGCGACTGAGGATGATGGCGCTGACGTTGTAGCCTATGTCTCACTTCCGGAGCAGATCGCGCCGCCTCCTGCAGCCGCAGAACACTAACACCGGGTATTTAATTCGAATCCCAGCCGGCGGCGTGTGATTGGAAGCCGCACGCACCCCGGCTTCTTGGTTACACGGAACGCGTGAGCTCCTCGAGCGCGGCGCGGTTACGTACCACGATGATCCTGCGTTGAACCGTGATCATGTCGTCGCTGCCCGAACCTCTGGCTGCATCGCGACGATTTGGAATGGTGAAAGTCTTACGGGCGATCTCTATCAACTCGTCGGAAACGAAATCGCGCATCGTACGGGACACCGTTTCGCGACTGGAGCCGATCATCTGAGCGATCATGTGATGTGTGAGCCGCTGCTTGATATTCTCACCGTCGTACTTGTCAGCCATCTCGAGCAGTAGCCGTGCGACGCGCCCCGGGACATCCAAGAGAACCAGGCTGCCAATCATGCTATCTGCTTGCCTGAGCCGCCTGCACAGCGATCTCAAAAGGCCTGTAGCGATCTCTGGCATTTCTCTCAAACAGCGATTGAAATCATCTCGACGCAGAATGAGTAGTTTCGAGCTTTCCATTGCGATGACATGTGCGGAACGTGGCTCGTCATCGATGAGCGACATCTCGCCAAAAAACTCTCCCTCACCGTGAATCGCGAGTATCACTTCGCGCCCATCCTCCGCTCCGATCACGATCTTCACTTGCCCAGTCAGCACCACGTAGAGCGCGTCACTCGGATCGTCCGCGAAGAGGATCAGGCTATTCTTGGGGTAGCTTCGCTCTTGCGTGACATTTGCCAACCGGTCGATGTCACTCTCACGCAGCTGAGAGAAGAGCGGAACTTCGCTGAGCGTACTGACCACTGACATGGCAACCTCGTTCGGAAGCTTGGGCTACTTGCTTGGTCTAGAGTAGCGGTGACTCGTTCTCCCGTCAATGTGATGCGAGACTGTGGGGGGCGCTGTTGCCGCTACGTTGGTGCTCCAAATCCGAACACCTGCCCGGCACCGGATTGGCGGGCACGCTCGTACGCAACGATTGCAGCGGCCGTATCCTGAAGCGCCGTCCCCGTCGAGTCGAATATGGTAATTTCGTCGTCGCGCGTGCGGCCCGGTGTTTTCCCTGCGATGATGTCTCCGAGTTCAGCGTGCACGTCTGCCTCGGTCATGAGTTTCGCCTTCAAAGCATGGTGTAGTTCGCCCACATCTACGCACTGCTCGGCCAAGTCCACAACGAGCGTGTTGTTGGCGATGAGCTTGGGGTCTAGTTCCTGTTTATCGGGGCTGTCAGCCCCAACCGCGGCGATGAACGAGCCCGGCCTTACATATTCTTCCTTCAAGAAATACTCTCGGGCGGGCGTGCATGTCACGCATACGTCGCTTGCCCCTACGGCGCTCTCGAGCGCTGCAGCCGGCACGACATCGATCCCCAATTCGCTCCCCATTTCCGATGCAAACCGGTCTGCCTCACCTTCGAAAATCGAATAGGCGTGTGCTTTCTCGATAGGGAGCACTTTGGCGAGCGACCTAAGCTGAACTCGACCCTGTGTGCCGCATCCGCAGATGGTGGCGATCTTCGAATCAGGTCGGGCAAGGTACTTGGCGGCCACCGCCGTGGCAGCTCCGGTTCGCTTCCCGGTGATGCCCAGAGAATCCAGCACTGCCAGCGGATACCCGTTCTCTGCACTGTAGACGAGGATCAGTCCTTGAATGTTGGGCAGTCCGAATCGTTCGGCGTTGTTGAAGAATCCCGCGTTTGCCTTGAGCGCGAAGTAGAGTGAAGGCTCGTGCAGTCCGCCTGCCTTGATGTGGAATTCTCCGTCAGGTGCATCCATATGGAGTATCCCGGTGCCCAGCGACTTTCCCTGCGCGTGGTCTCTGAACGCAGATTCGACCGCATCGATGCAGTCGTCCAGCGTGACGAGGGACGCAATGTCTTTCCGGCTCAAGAGCAGTGTTCCCTTGTACTCTTCGGCGTGATTCACAATCCTCCCCTTCGAAGCAGTGGCTAGCTTGTTCACCAGCTGATTACATTCGCCCGTCCGCCCGTCCGGCTCACCGTCCTGTCACTCGGTCCACCTCCGCGAGTATCTCGGCTAAGCCTAGATCGAGTCGGCGCTTGATCTCGCGTTGTGTTTCTGTCGGACCGTAGAGGCTGCCTTGGCGCACTCCACTGCCGTTGAATTCTGAAGCCAGGCCATCTGCACTTCTTCTCAGATCGCGGACCAGTTGCTGCAGCGTTTGGAGGTCGTTTGCCACGTCCTGTTCGCGGGTGCTGCTGACGAGTTCCGCAATGGTGCTCGAAGCCGCCGCGAGCTGTCTGCGCGCGTTCTGTAGTCCAACTAGAAACACTTCGCGTGCCCGCCACTCCTCAGCTGAGACGGGCATGTTGGGATCACCGCGAACGAGTAACGACTGTGACGATGTTTGGCCGTCTACCAACAATTCGACCGAATATTGGCCCGGCGAAACGAATGGTCCCCTTTCGCCGGTTGGCTGTGGGAGCGATGCCGCCGTTTCGGACCCCGAGCTTTCGGTTAGTGGCGAGTAGCGAAGATCCCATGTCACTCGGTGGATGCCTTCTTCGGTCGGTACCGCCAGCTCACGGACCGTATCACCATCTGGTTTTGCGATACGAATCGAAGCACTCCTGGCCGAACGCGGCAGGTAAAATGTCAGCAGCGCTCCGTACGGCGGGTTTTCCCCTGCGAATGCCGCCTGACCTCTATACGAGGTGTCTTTCCAATATTGGAAGATTGTGGCAGCAGATATGGAAAACAAAAAGGCGTTTCGGGCACGCGCGGCTCTGGCCCACTCGACCAAGGGCGTGAGATCGTCGAGTATCCACAGACTGCGTCCGTGAGTGCCCACTATTAGGTCATTGTCACGCGGGTGGATAACCAGGTCATCGAATAGCGTCGTCGGAAGGTTGGACTCGAATTTCGCCCAATGGCCGCCTCCGTCCGTCGACGCGTAGAGGGAATGTTCTGTTCCGAGGAAGAGCAAGTTCGGGTTTGCGTGATGCTCCACGATCACATTCGCAGATCCGCTGGGTAGGTTGTCCATCAGCGGGCTCCAGGTCGTCCCGAAGTCGGTTGTTCGATAGACGTAAGGAGAGAAATCACCGTCGCGATGGGCATCGAACGTGACATACGCCGCTCCGGGCTCCGTGGCGGAAGCCGCCACGCGACTAACATAAGTACCCGACGGTATGTCAGGGACGTTAGCGGATACCTCTGTCCATGACTGCCCGCCATCGTGGGACACCTGGACATTCCCGTCGTCAGTGCCCACCCAGAGAATGTTCGCGTCCAGCGGAGACTCGGCTATCGTGGTTATCTCGCCGAACGAACTGGTGCCATCGTTGCGCGACAGCGTCACTTGGTCACCCCTGATGCCCATGAGCGGGAGTGAATCGCGATCTATCTGCCTGGTGAGATCATCGGTTCGATCCCACGACTCGCCTCGATCTCGCGATATGAACAGACGGTTCCCTCCTAGATACAGGACGTTCGGGTCGTGCCTGGAGATAAGGCTGGGCGTGACCCAATCGAAACGATATCGTGGTTCACCTACCGGTTGCACCGGCCTTATGCCTCGCATGTCCCCAGTCTCGGCGTCTAAGCGTATGAGGTTACCGTTCTGCGCGAGCACGTATACATAGCGGTGGTTTGTCGGATCGACCTGTTGGTACATGCCGTCACCAAAACCGATTTGCCTCCAGTCGTCGTTGATGATCCCGGTCCAGTGACGGGTTGCATTCGGACCCAACCAGGAGTGGTTGTCTTGCATGCCACCGTAGATGTAATACGGATCGCGCATGTCCACGCCGATCGCGTAGAACTGACCGATAGGGATGTTGTTGATCTTGATATGGTTGAGTCCCATGTCCCACGATTCGTGCAAGCCGGCATCGCCCACCAGATAAAAGTGCCGTGGATTATTCGGGTCGATCCACAGGTCGTGAAAGTCGCTGTGCACGCCGACGTCGTAGGTTGGGCGAGTGGGAAGAGGCAAAAAGGTGTTGCCTCCATCCTCGCTCTTGTAGAAGGTGGTTGCCAGTATGTAGACGCGTTGGTCGGTTGTCGGATCGATGTAAATGTGGCTGTAATACATTGGCCGAGGATTAGTGTCACTCACCTTAACCCACGACGCACCGCCGTCTTCCGTTCTGTACACACCTGATTCACTGGCATGTTCGACCGTTGCCATCAATACCAAGGGGTTGCTGGCCGCGATCGCAATGCCAATTCTGCCTTTGTCGCCCTCAGGGATGCCGGCCGTAAGCTCCTCCCAGTTGCGGCCACCGTCAGTGCTTTTATAGATGCCGCTGCCTGGCCCGCCACCATTGAAACCCCAGGTTCGCCGCAGACGTTGGTACGCAGCGGCATAGAGCGTGTTGGGATTCGATGGATCCATCACCAAGTCGACGACGCCGGTGAAGTCATTTATTGACAGGACCTTTCGCCAGCGTCGTCCACCGTTGGTGGTCTTGTAGACGCCGCGCTCGGAGCTCGGGGCCCAGAGGTTGCCGAGTGCTGCCACGTATGCCACGTCGGGATCGGTCGGGTGGACGATTACCTCCCCGATGTGACGGGTCTCCTCGAGTCCCAGGTGACGCCAGGTCGCGCCCGCATCCGTCGATCGATATATACCGTTGCCCCAGGACGTGCTTTGACGGTTGTTTTGCTCTCCCGTGCCGGCATAGATGATGTCTGGGTTAGAAGGCGCAATTCCTATGTCACCGAATGTGCTCACCGCCTGGTTCTCGAATATCGATGTCCACGTGGTTCCCTTATTGGTGCTTTTCCAGATACCGCCAGACGCGGTGGCCAGGTAGATGGTTGAGGGATCGTCGGCCAACGCTTCGACGTCGTGAATGCGGCCACCTGTGACAGCCGGCCCGATCGAGCGGAATCTGAAGCCGTCCAGATGCCGTGACGTGAGTTGAGCGCTCTGGGCGGAGGCGCCGGCGCTCCACAAGGTCTGGATTACCAAGGTGACAAGCAAGTATATGGTTGTGCGAGTGACGGATTTCACGCTTTCCTCTTTGTTTTGGGCAACGCCGCGAATCTACGGCATGGGTCGGGTGGTCGCTAGCTGACACCAAGACCGACTTAGGATTCCCAACGCCAGTGTCTCGGTCTCCAAAGTAATCTAGGTAAAGGTTCGGCTGTAGCATCCTGCTGTACTGAATGTGAATTCTGAATAACCAACAAGGAATGCTCAATTCCGAAGTGGAGCTCACTTGGACATTCCACATTCGATATTGGACATTCAGCTGTCCCCGCCCCTAGCGCCTTGGGTTTCTCCGAAGTAGTCTGAAGTAGGGGAACCAAGGAGGCCCAAATGCCGGTCGCAGAGCTCAAGGAGTTCCTGGACAGTCACAACGTCAAGTATGTGACCATGAGTCACTCTCCGGCCTATACCGCTCAGGCTATTGCAGCGGCGGCACATGTCTCTGGCAAGGAGTTGGCCAAGACGGTGATGGTCAAAATCGACGGGAAGATGGCTATGGCCGTTCTTCCTGCGTCGTACCAAGTTGACCTCGATCTCATGAGGGAAGCTGTCGGAGCGACAACGGTTGAGATCGCCACCGAGGCCGAGTTTGAGGGGATGTTCCCTGGATGTGAGGTGGGTGCGATGCCTCCGTTCGGCAACCTCTACGGCATGGACGTCTTCGCGGCGAAACGTCTCGCCGAAGACGAGGAGATTGCGTTCAACGCGGGGTCGCATATCGAGTTGATCAAGCTCGCGTACGCCGACTTCGAGCGGCTGGTCGGACCCACGGTTTTGGCGTTTTCGGCTGTGAAGAGTTAGCAGCCAGGGTCACCACAACCGGGAAGTGAAACGAAGGGGCAGCGGAAGCTGCCCGCCCTTGCGCCCACGTCCGTTCGCTCGGGGTGGGCGGGCGATAGCCGTCCTGCAGATCAAGCAGCTGTGGATCCACAGTGGCTTCCCGGTGAACGCGAGTAACTTCCCCATTCGAGTGGCGCACTGCTGTATTGCTTTCAACCGCGTTGGATTTGCCTGTCACGAAAAACTGGTCGGGAGACAACGTGGGAGTCAGCAGTAGTCCGAGTGAAACTCTAAAGAGGGCACTAACAGTAAACGGTGCCACGTCACATGACATCTCAGTTGCGGGATCTAATGAAGCCACTTTGGAGTGTTGTTGGACAGTAACCAGCCGGACGAGCTAGCTCGGGAACTGGTGCGGAAAGCGCAGGGAGGCGATCGAGCCGCATTCGAAGAGCTCGTCAAGAAGTACTATCGCCAGATCTATAGGTGGGCGCTGGGGATAACTCGTGATCCCGACGATGCAGATGATGTAGTCCAGGAGGTTCTGGTGCGATTGCACAAGCGAATCGAGAGCTATGCAGGCAAATCACAGTTTTCGACTTGGTTGTTTCAGGTGACGAGGAATACTGCATTGGGACAGCAGCGAAAGCTGGCACGGAGAAGGAATCTGCTTCTCGGGTTTCGCCGTACTGAGCACGAGGCTGAGATTTCCAGCGACCAAACGATGGGTCAGCTACAGACTTCGCAAATGGTAGATCATGTACGCGTGTTATACGAAGCGTTGCCCACGCGCCAGCGGCAGGTCTTTGATCTCGCGGATCTCCAGGGGTTCAAACCTTCCGAGGTAGGGGAAATGCTCGGTATGAACCCAGTGACAGTGAGGGCCAACCTGTGCAAGGCGCGTCGAGCTATTCGCGCCAAGATACTCGAGCGGTATCCTGAGATGGCAGAGGGGTTTATTGCATGAATTGTCAGACTGCTACCGAAATGATGATGGAGGCAAGTCCCCGGGATCTCGCGGGAGACGGCGATCCAATACTGGCATCGCACCTCGAGAGTTGCGAAAAGTGCCGCGCTTTGGCGGAGCATTTCTTAGTCAGCCAGCTCGGGTTGGTCCGTGAACTCGATGCCCACGCACCACGGCTAAGTGTTGACGAAGCGCTTCAGGCGGCAAAAGGCAGAGTCGCAACGATCAGACGAAGGAACGCCCGCTGGCAAATAGGCGCACCGTTGGCGGCTGCGGCGGGGTTGGCTGGGCTGGTAGTTCTCGCCGATGGAAGCGAAGAGACCGACGTGCTGGCACGGACGCCTGTCCCGGAACAGCTTCCAGGACTCGAAGTGATAGGTCCCCCAGGTAAGGACGTCGCGGTCTTCAACGTCACTGACCGTCCGGACGTCGTGGTAGTCTGGTTCTTCGATTCAGGAGATGAATGATGCAAAAGACAGTCACGATAGTTGTGGTAATCCTGTTTGGAGCGGCAATCTTGTGGTTCCTGGGGGCAAGGGTAACGAACGGAGTTGATCTCGAGACTCAGACCTTTGAGCTGCAGTACCTGGATTCGCAGGTGGCTGCTGAGATTGTGGATCCATACGTTTTCTACGACCGTCCCAATTCGCCAGGGAGGGCATCGGTCGCACAAAACCTGCTGACAGTTCGGGAGACGCGCGACAATTTAGAGAAAATCGGTCGGTTGCTCGAGCAGTACGATACACCCCCACCCAGTGTGCGGCTGCATTTCCAGGTCATCGGGGCAAACGGCAGCACCACAACCGACTCGGCCATCGCGGATGTGGAGTCAGTACTTAGAAGGTTGTTTCAGTTCAGGGGCTATCGTCTTTTGGCTCAGGCAATGCTCGGAGGCGTGGAAGGCAGCGGCATGGAACAGAGGCTTGCGAGCGAGGGGCGAGGACTCAACATAAGTGCCTACATCAACGACGTCCGGAGCTCAGGTGACAGCGGTGTCGTGCACCTAGAGGTTCAGCTCCATGTGAGTGGAGTTGGCCACGTGCTGCAGACCTCGGTGAACGTACGATCTGGTCAGACCATTGTACTCGGGAGCACACAGCCCGATCCGCAAAGCGAGACCTTGATATTGACGGTTCGTCCGGAGATTGTGGTGAACTGAGGAACATCCAACATCCAACATCGAACATCCAACGTCCGCGTGGAACTGCCATTAGCTACCGTTGGATGTTGGATGTTGGATGTTCCATATTAGATATTCTACCTACCATTAGATATTCTCCTGAACGGCGATTTTACACCTACGAGGAGCACTCCCTATGCCCTGCACCCGCCGCGAGTTTCTAGGTACCGTTTCGGCCGCCACCGCAATAAGTGCCACTTCATGTGTTCCCGCGGAAGAACTGGGAGACGATCCGCTCGGAGTCAGGCGTGATTTTCCAGTGATCGGAGAATCGATATATCTCGATTCTCCGTATATCACGCCGTCACCTCGCCAGGCAGTAGACGCCGCAAAAGCATTCACGGAGGCGAAGGGAAGAGATCCGGTTAGCCTGGGTGCTATGCTCGAGGAGTCATCGCTAGTACGAAGGCGGTACGCCCAACTCGTGAACGCGTCTGAGGCGGAGGTCGGACTCCTCTTCGCAACGAGCGAGGGAGAGAACATCGTTGCTCGGGCGCTCGAATTCGATGCAGGAGACAACGTCGTCATAGACGACCTGCACTACGACACGACCTATGTGCTATATCGTCACCTGGCCGAAACTCGTGGTGTCGATCTTCGAGTAGTCGCCAGCCGAGATGGAGTTGCGTCGACCGAGGCGTTTGCAGAATACGTGGACGACAGGACTCGACTCGTTTCGGTGTCATGGGTGTCCCACCAGAACGGATTCCAGCACGATCTCAAGGGATTGGCTGAACTCGCGCACGGCCACGGTGCTTATCTGTACGCCGATGCGATCCAAGGTGTCGGCATGCTTTCTCTGGACGTCAAGGATGTAGGTATCGATTTCTTCACGGCCGGCACGTACAAGTGGCTGCTGGGCGGTTTTGGAGTAGCCCCGTTCTACGTTCGAGAAGGACTGCTCGATACGATCGCCGTCGATAGGCTTGGTGCGCTCCATGTGGCTGAGAGCCTCGGCGACTATCAATATCGGCTGTACGACGACGCGCGAAAGTTTGGCTATGCCACGCTCGCGTTCGGTGCTGTGTACCAGCTTGGCGCCGGATTGGACTATCTCCTCCAGGTGGGAGTTGAGAACATAGAACGGCACACCGTACCTCTTGCCCACCGCTTGCGAGATGGCTGGCTCGAGCAGGGCTACTCGGTGTTGACGCCGGCAAACAATCGTTCGGCGATTGTTACGATCGAGCACGGACAGAATGTCGAAGCGGTGTCGGCTGCGCTGCAGAGTGCAAACCTGAAAGTGAGCCTGAAAGAAAACGGAACTCAGATACGCGCCGGCGCTGCACTGTTCAACAATGTTGACGATGTTGAGCGATTGCTGGAGGTTACGGGGGAGTTGGTATAAGGAGGCAGATCTCTACGACTACCAGCGGAGCTGCCTACCGAATCCAGAATCCCCGCACAGTAGGCCTCTCATCTAGGCGTAAGCCCAGATCTCGGGCAATCTTAGTTGCTTCGCGGAACTCGCTGTCTGTTATCTGGCGGTCGATCTGAGCAAAACGGCCGCCAGAAACTCTACCAGCGGGTCGGTACTGATCCATCAAGTTGACGTAGCTGTCCGGGCCCAGTTCGGACGCTATCCACTCCAGTATCTTGCGCGTGTTGTCCAGCATGCCTGGCATGACCAAGTGACGGATTAGCACACCGCGAGTGGCAATTCCGTCTTCGGAAATCGCGAGGGGCCCAACTTGTTCGTGCATCGTTCGGACCGCAGGGAAGGCAGCTTTGGGATAATCGGCTGCCTTCATGTACAATCTGCTGTCTTCCGCCGACCAGAACTTCAGGTCCGGCATGTAGATGTCGACGATCCCGTCAAACAGCGCTAGGCTATCCAGAGAATCGTATGCGCTGGTGTTGTACACGATAGGAATTGTGAGCCCTCGCGCGATCGCCATTGCCAATGCTTCGAGTACCTGAGGTACCACATGTTCGGGAGTGACGAAGTTGATGTTGTGGCAGCCATTGCCCTGGAGTGCCAGCATCATGGCGGCTATCTCGTCCGCGGAGGATTCCTGTCGCGCCGGTCCAGGTCTCACTCCCTGGCTGATATCAAAATTCTGGCAAAACACGCAGCGAAGATTGCAGTGCGATAAGAAGATTGTGCCGGACCCGCTCCACCCTCGCAGGCAGTCTTCTTCTCCCATATGAGGGAAGTGGCTATTTACGATTGCGTGGCGGCCCGTCTTACAGGCGGCCCATTTGCCCTCGAGCCGGTTCACGCCGCAGTTGCGCGGGCACGCCCTGCAGTCAGCCAGCGACGCAACCGCGCGATCGGCACGGTCGTGGATCTCCTCCGGCGGCAATGACAGGTATGCTGGCCGAAAAGAGCCTTGGGGGTTGGGTGAGTTCGCGGAATCGTCCACGAACTCATTCTATACGATCGGTGGGTGGACGCCAGGCTTCGGATCGATTATGTGTTGGTCCGCCCGTCCGCCCGTCCGCCCGTCCGCCCGTCCGCCCGTCCGCCCGTCAGCCCGTCAGCCCGTCCGCCCGTCAGCCCGTCAGCCCCAATCTGCAATCCAATACCTACTGCCCTACGCATGTTGAAAGCACGCCCCTTGTTGCTAATCTGGAGTTGTCAAAGACCCAGGTACCACAGCAACAAGGAGCGGCTCTCATGAAGCGTACTACCAAGTATGTCGGTC
>JBDHHK010000047.1:0-23035 GCA_039589395.1 Gemmatimonadota bacterium | reverse complement strand
TCCCCCTACCACACCGATTGCGAAGATCGACACCGCTCCGAGCAAAGCGTGCAAAACGTGTTTTGTGTCACTCATCTTTCAAACTCCGTGTTGCGTACCGCTATCAACGTTCCTACCGATGGCGGAGTCTCCTCCGACACGAGCGTGACCGCAAGCGGATCTGCAGGTGTGAGGCCGTACGCGTTTTGGCTGCGCGTCGGCGCCTCAGCTCCATCCCTGGCCGGCATCAGCATGAGAAAGGCGATTACTGCCGCAGCCGCTCCCGCAGCAAGAACCGTCGAATACCGAGCGATCTCAGACCACCACCTGGTATCAGCTTGACGGAACTCCGCCAATCGAGGAGCTGCATCATCAACAATCCTGTCGGTGAGCCCCCGCCAATACTCCTGCTCTTCAGGTAGGCGCGAAAACAGGCCTCGCTGGTTTTCCGGCGTGTTCATCGTTCCCATCCTTCCTCCTTGAACGGCTCCATCGCGAGCCGCAAAGCGTTCCGCGCCCGATACACGTGGGTCCGAACCGTTGCATCACTCAGTCCCAGTGCTTCAGCGACCTCACCACTGCCAAGTCCTTCCAACGCACAGAGCCGGAAGCAAACGCGCTGCATCTCAGAGAGCGATTCCAACTCTAGATCCAGCCTCGCCTGAAGTTCTACCTTCTCGACCACATCGAGAGGCGTTGGTTGCTCATCGGGCACCGCTTCGTCCAAGGCAAAACAAAGTTGACGCGCGCGTGTGCCGGATGCGTTGCGCGCCAGGTTTCTGAGAATTGTGAAGAACCATGGTCGGAACGGTCGGCTGATGTCGAATCTGTCCAATGCTGCCACCGCACGCCGAAACGCTTCCTGTACCAAGTCTTCGGCATCCTCCAATGTCTCGGTGAACTCCCAGGCAACCGCCATCGCCGGCCGGACGTACCTGTCTACGAGTTCGCGGTACGCAAGCTGCTCGCCGGTAAGAGCGCGGCGGACTAGTTCTTGATCGGAGATTCCGTCAGGAGTCACTTCGGCTCAATAATCCCGTTTTCTTCTGGCCTCGATTGGCCAGAACGTCGATATTCTGCCGCGGAATACCGCGGATATCATCTGTGGGTTGGGTGGGGAAACCCTATCCCTAGCTTTTTTCCGCGCAATTCCGCGTTCGTCAGCGGCCATTTCACTCCCGTCAGGTGTAGCACGTTGCTTGTCCTCACCATTCTCCCGCTCCTCCCGCTCCTCATCTCTTCCCTGTCACATATAGTACAGCTCAGTCGTCAATCCCGTTTACACCGACATTCCTCAATACCCCCTGCGCTTGTTGACGACAGAAAGAAGTGGCTCCCCAACCGCAAAGCGCCGCAGGTTTTCTCGAAACAGAAGCCAGATCCGCTCCATGTGGCGTTCAGAGTCGCCTCCGACGTGCGGCGTGATGATGACGTTGGGCAGGCCCCATAGCTCGTGGTCGGAAGGGAGTGGTTCCGGCTCGGTGACGTCGAGCCCCGCACCGGCGATCTTCCCCTCACGGAGAGCGCGAACTAATGCGTCCGTGTCCACGGTCTTCCCGCGGCCGATGTTCACATAGAAAGCCGTCGGCTTGGTGACTGAGAAGAACTCTTCGTTGAAGGTCCGCTCCGTCTCCGGTGTTAACGGCAGGCAGTTGACAATCACGTCTGCTTGGGGTGCCAACGATATTAGCTCGTGCGAAAGGCCAACATATTCGACAAACGGAGGTCCCTCCCGCCGAGTTGCCCTGGTGGCGAGCACGTGCATGCCAATGCCGTGCGCCAGGCGCGCCACCTCTGTTCCGATCCCACCCAATCCTGCCACGAGGATCGTCTTGCCACGCAGTTCCCCCAACTCGCTGCCGTCTCCGGTGATTGGTGTAGGGCCAGTGAGAGGAGATGTGTCCCAACGTCTCTCGCTTTGGAGATGCACGGCGGTGTGCAGCCTGCGGCTGAGTGCGAGCGTCATAGCGATCACATGCTCCGCCCCACCGTTGGCATAGAGGCTTCGACCGTTCGTAAGTACAACGTCACTGTCTCTGAACCCCGGCAATTCGAGATAACTCTCAATTCCGGCCGAGTAGAGTGAAACCCAACGCAACTGGCTACCTCTCTCGAGGATTTCAGGTGTCAGCCAGCCGAGTATTGCGTCTGCGTCTTCAACTAGGTCTGCGGCGTGTTCTCTGTCACGTGCGACAACCAGTTCGACACCGGGTGCCACTCGACCGAGTTGCCTTGTTCTACCAGGCCAGAGATCGGCCACGACCACTTTTGTGGGTGCAGTCCATCCGGGGCTCGCAGCAGTGGGCGAAGGCCCTTCTCTCAAACCGAGCTGCTCGACAAATGCAGTTGCGGGGAGGACTCCCGTATGCTCGTCGTACAGATACTCGATCGTGCCCGTCGTTAACACGTTGTTGGCAACCGACATTGCTGCCTCGATCACATCCTCGCGGGATCTCTCTTCGTCCACTAAAGACGAGATGCGCCCTTTCGCCTCCATCAGAGAAAGCCGAGTAGTCCGCAATAGGTCGCTTTCACCTATCGGCCCGCTCCCAGGGACAACAATGTCTGGGTGCAGACGCTCGAGGCGGTGGAGCTGCTGAATCCAGTCAGCGCTGTGCATTGGCGCAGCACCTCTGCCGTTCCCAACCAGGTCGCCGGCGAAAAGCACCAAAGAATTGCCTACAGTAATCGTCCAGCCGGGAGCCGTTTTGGCACCCGCGACCTTGCTCAATACCGCTCGCGTGTCGCCATCGTCGAGAACGACATCCGATGGGAAAACCACGTTATGTGACGAAACACCTGTGATGCCGCCCTCACTTGAAACGAACTGTGAGACTCGCACATCTGGTGCGTAGCAGCCTCCAGCACGGTTGCCAAGGGTCAGCACCCAATGCGCCGGTTTTGAGTTTGCATTTTGGCGGTATTGATCCAGGATTTCCCATTCTGATTCCCCGCAAACATCGACCGCAAGCAGAAATTCTCCGAACTCAACGACCCCGAGATTGAGCGAATGAGAAAACTCGTCCGGCGGAAGCGAAATCACCGTGACGTTTTCGCCAATATCGATCTTTGTCTGGGTAACGGCTGGGGGCGCCAGAATCAGCGCCATGAACGTGAGCGTAAGCACCTTTGTCTGCATGCGTGATCCTCGTTGAGTAAACACGGTGTGCCCAATTCGAGTTCAGTTGCATCGAAATGTGCTTCAACGGCTGGGGAATTCCTACATACTCACCTCGACTTGTCCCTCCCTTCATACAATCCGAAGTTGGCCAATGCCAGCACCGCCTCGAGCGCAGCTTCGCTCGCATGGTCCATTCCTACGCCTATATAGCCCGTACCCGGAGGTCCACCGTAGTTCTTTACCCAAGCTCCCGCTCGTCCCGTTTCATCAAGGGCCAACACCTGAATCGAATCGGAAACGGCAATCGAATACGAACTCACCCATCCTCTATTCAGCCCCCACGTTTGACCGAGTTCCGTCGGGTGTGTCGCATAGAAATCGAAATTGAAGTCAGAGTGATCTACTCCGAGTAGCTCTGCTGTCCTGTTTCGATCGAAGAGAGTGATGCGACCCTCCTCGTTTCGCTCAAGAGCCATCGGCGGGATATCTAGCCAAACGACCTTCCCGCCAGCATGTAGATACCTGTTGAACAGCACGGTATCGGACGGCTCGGCACCTACCTCAGACGGGAAGTACCCCATCGCAAATACGACAACACTCGGCTCGCCGTCTGAAATACGTGATTCCAAAAAACTCGCGAGATCGTTTGCGCCCAGCACCTGATATCCGATCTGCTCGAAATACACCTTCGTCTCCGTGTGCGATCGGAAGTACATCATGTCTGCAAACTCTGCGTCCCAGTACACGGCCCGGTGTGCGTATTGCCCGTTGCCGTGCAATGCGTAGACGTTTCCGTCGTCTGCCCCAAAGAATACGATCCCATCGTCAACCACTGGACTCGAGTACACACCGTCGCCCACTTTGAAGCTCCACCGCTCCTCGCCTGAACCGAGCGCCACAGCTCTCAGATAACCGCCACCGTCACCTATGTAGACTGTGTTTTGGGTAACTGCCGGAGACGACCATGTGTACCCTTCGCCAACGAACCTCCACAATTCGTCGCCTGAAGCCGCGTCCACGGCGTGCACGAATCGACCGTCTGAAGTGCCGGCGTAGACTACTCGATCCAAAATCGCCGGGGACGACATTGCCCACGATCCCTCATGGGAAATCCTCAACCTCTCAGCACCAGTCTCACGGTCGAGTACATACAAAAACCCGTCGCGTGACCCGACGTATACGTTCTCGTTTTCCACTGCAGGCGAAGCGATTATCGATTTCCGGTCTACTCCATGCTCTTCCGAAACCATCGAATGGCCGTCCGTCTCGAAACGCCAGACTTCGTTTCCGGTGCCCAGCTCGAGTGCGTACGCGAGCCCGTCGGCACTTCCCACATAGACAACGCCGGCATCAACTGCGGGAGTTGAACGTATTCTCCCAGCGGTAACGAACTGCCACAGTTCTTCACCAGTTCGAATGTCGACCGCATAGACGACTCCATCGCCAGCTCCGAAAATCACCGTGGAGTCAACTACAACAGGAGAGGCGGTATAAACATCCCATCCTTCGAACCCCCACTCCCAGGGCAACAAATCTCCAGTGCGCACCTGCCATACTGGATCTCCCGATCGCGCGTCAACCGCGTGGAACGATCCGTCACGTGACCCGAATACGACAATGCCCTGAGCAATTGCTGGCGAGGAACTCACAGGACTAAAAACGTCCACCTGCCAACTCTCCAGCCCTGTCTCGCGTTCCAATGCGTAGAGTTTTCCGTCGGTGCTCCCGACAAAGACCTTGTCTCCCGAGATCGCGGGTGACGACCTAACGGGTCCGCCGGTCTCGAATTGCCAGAGCACACCGCCCAGTCTTTCGACCTCCTCTGTTTGGTAAAAGCCTGTGTGTTGCGGATCGCCTCGGAACATGGCAGCTCCTTGCTCAGTTGTCGGGGCGTTCCCGCAGGCAATCCAACAGACCGATGCCGCTGGCAAAAGAACGGCGCAGAGTAGGACGTTCTTCGTTGGCATTAGTTGTCTCATCCGCCGGTAGGGGCAATCGGGATCAATACGTCGACAACCACCCGCCATCTCGAGTCGCCTTGCTGCTTCCAAATTCGGTAGTAGGAGGCATGCAGCAAAGGACTTCCTGCCTCCGTCTCTGCCTGGGCCTCAACAATCCCGTACGTACAGCCCAGATCGCCGGAGTCTGATATAATCGCAGCGCTCATCTCCCCGTCCGACCAGACTGCGTCGACAACCGCTGGCGTGTTTGCGATGGTTTCCCGGCCAACGATAGGATGGTGACCATTTCTGAAGAAGCGGGCAGATCGATGCACGAAATCGTCCAGCGATTCCACGAATCCGTTCTCGGCAACCGAGCGTGAATACGCTTCGTCGTATCTGCGAAGAGCCATAGCTGCGGCATCTATCTCACCCTCATTCAGAGATAACCTCATCTCTGCGCCGCCGCCGGCACGCTCAACAACGCTATCCGCTCCCAGAGTTGCAGGGCCGTGCGCCACTCCTCCGTCGGCGGCGACTCTCCAGGTGCCCCCGGCATCTCTTCTCCACACCGAGATGAAGTGGCCCCATGCGACTGCGTCTGCGTCTGGTGTCATACGCACTTCGTACGGTCCGGATGTGTATCCCATGTCACCTGCCTCCGAAACGTCGGCGATTTCCGGGCCCCAAGCCAACATCGGACCTTCAGCAGGCCTTTGCTCCCACACTTCGTGGGCGTTTACGGGGCCTGCATCGAAAACGACGCCATCCGCAGCAAAGAACTCGAGGAAGGCTCCTCGCGTACCGGAGGTCACGGACGTGTGCGCGAAAGTGCGTTCCGCTTGGATGAGCGACGCAAGATCCTCTGCCTGTGAGTCGTCCGTTGTCGGTCCGCAGGCGGACAGAAACAGGAGAGGGAGTAGAGGGAGCAGCTCGGCCATACTCTTCATCACGGTACCTCGATCGATGAATGAAAAGGTGAATGCGTATCGCGACAAACAAGATGCGCTTGCCTTTGGGAAACCAATACCCTTGCTGTGATTATTGGGTCCGGAAAATCACGTCATACCTCCGCTCAATTACCTGTTAACAAGCCTCAAATCGTGCTAGAATTCGCAGTTGAAGAAATCCCATCAACTTGGTATCCTCATTCCGTCTTGACGCGGAAGGTTCTATCCGAAAGCGCGAGAAGTTGGGCGCTTTTTTTCGTGTCTAATGTTTGAGATCGAACTACATGAGGTGGGCATGCCCTTTGCGTTTTCGCTCGATACGGTGGATCTCGACTTCGTAGAAAAGATGAAGGAGATCACCGCCGAGCCCTTCAAGACCTGCATGCAATGCGGTACCTGCACGGTCGTCTGCCCGATGACTACCAGCATGCCGATGACAACCCGACAGATCATGCACCTGACCCAATGGGGTCAAAGTGAGGCGCTACTCTCCACTAACGCGGCCTGGATATGTGCGTCGTGCCACGCATGCGAGGTCCGCTGTCCACGAGGCATTGACATTCCGCGCGTCATCGAGGGGTTGCGGCAATTGATTCTTCGCGAAAACGAGAACTATGTCGACCCGGGGAGTTTGGACAAAGAGAAGCTCGAGGAGATGCCTCAAATGGCAATGGTGAGCGCATTTCGCAAGCACACGGCATGAGCGAGCTCAGGCTAATGAGCGAGTTCAGGCTAACGAGCAAGCCAGGTTACTGAGGAAACAACTAATGAAGATTGGATACTATCCCGGGTGCACGCTGAAGGCGAAGGCGAAGAATCTGGAAGATTCCGCGATCGCCTCGTTGAAGTCCCTGGGCGTAGAGATGGTGGAGTTGGAGCGTTGGAATTGCTGTGGGGCCGTACACAACCTGGCCGATGACGACCTCGTCCATTACCTCGCCCCCGTCCGTGACTTGATTCGGGCGCACGACCAGGGTTTCAACACCGTCGTGACTCTCTGCTCGATGTGCTACAACACATTGGCGAGAGCCAACCTGCTCATTCGCGAAGACGAAGTGAAACGCGATGCGTTGAATGATTTCATGGAAGAGGAAAACAACTACAAGGGTGAAGTCGACGTCGTTCATCTTCTCCCCTTCCTGCGCGATCAGATTGGTTGGGACAAGCTGCGTGAAGCGGTGAAGAACCCGCTCTTTGACCTGAAGGTTGCCCCGTACTATGGCTGCACCCTCACCAGGCCGCGGGAGATCACCATCGACGATGGCCTGAGCCCTTTGGTTTTCGAAGACTTCATCGAGGCGTTGGGCGCCACCGTTGTCGACTTCCCCGAATCTCAGACCTGCTGCGGCTCCTACAACATCGTTTCAAATCCGGAAGCGGCCCTCAACGTCGTCGCCGAAATCGTTGGCGAAGCAGGCGATCGGGAAGCAGATGTTTTGGCGATGAGTTGCCCGCTCTGCGAGTACAACCTTGGGCGCCGTCAGGAAGACGCCATGAAAGATCGTGAAGGGGCCACGACCGTTCCGGTGCTCTACTTCACGCAAATGCTCGCCGTCGCGCTGGGATTGGATCCCGAAGCAACTCGGTTCGACAAAAACACCGAAGCAACACGCAAATTCTTGGAGCAGCGGAAACTCCTCGTTTCCGCCTAAGTACAACCGCCAAGCGAGGTTCGCATGAGCGACACGCAAACCATTGAATCAACTGCAGCCGCAGAGACGGTAAAGTCGGAGATCATCCCCGTATACATCATGGGCAAGCGCTACGACGTGCCCGATAGCCTCACAATCATGAAGGCGATGGAATACGCCGGCTACAAATACATCCGCGGCGCTGGCTGCCGCGGCGGCATCTGTGGCGCTTGTGCCACCGTTTACCGTCTACCAGGTGATTACCGTATCAAGGTCGGCCTCGCATGCCAGACAGTCGTCGAGCCAGGAATGCACCTTACCCAGATTCCGTTCTATCCGGCGACGCGCGTCCCGTTCAACCTCGAAGAGCTAGAGGGAGTGGCAGAGGAGATCTGGGCGCTCTATCCGGAGCTGTTCCGCTGCCTCGCGTGCAACGCCTGCACCAAGGTCTGTCCGATGGACGTTCAAGTCATGGATTATGTCGCGGCAATCAAGCGCGGGGATCTGGAAAAGGCGGCCGAGATCTCCTTCGACTGCATCCAGTGCGGTCTCTGCACAACGCGGTGCATGGCTGAGATGTCGCAGTACCACATAGCGCAAATGGCGCGGCGCCTTCGGGGAAAGTATCTCGCTCCGAAGAGCGAGCACTGCGAGAAACAGGTGCAGGCGATCGCCGATGGCTTCTATGACGAAGCGCTCGGAACCGTGACGTCGCTCGGCTCCATGGAACCTGGCACAAATGATATGACAGACGACGTCAAGAAGCTGAAGGAGCTGTACGTTGCACGTCAGATGGAGCCGCACGCCGAAGAAGACAGCTGGACACCTGACGACAACTACGCCACACTGACAAGCTGAGGCTGGGAGACATACCGTGGGTTACCCCGAAGGATTGAAAGACCTGACCAAGGTCGTCGAAAAGACACGGCCGGAACGCGTTGAGAGAAAGAAGAAGAGCGAGGAGTTCCCTGCCCTCAGTATGGATGAGCGCGATGTCGTGCTCAAGAAGTTCCACCCCGACGTAAACGAGGAAGGGCGCCGCGAGATATCGATCGGCCCCAGCAAGGGATACCGGATCTGCCACGAGATGGTCGATCTGCTCGAGGCATACAGCCGAGTCGACCCGTCGAAGGTCGATCTGTCGAAGCCCGACTTCGAGACTGACGTTCTTGTGATCGGTGGTGGTGGCAGCGGCACGGCTGCTGCACTGCTCGCTCAGGAGCAGGGCGCCAAGGTCACTGTCGCGACCAAGCTGCGGCACGGCGACGCGAATACGATGATGGCCGAAGGTGGGATACAAGCCGCAACCAAGGGCTGGAAAGACTCTCCCTACTACCACTATCTCGATATCATGGGCGGCGGGCACTTCACAAACGTTCCCGAGCTGGCCGAGACCCTCGCCAACGAAGCGCCGAGCGCCATCCAGTGGCTGCTCGATCACGGCTGCAACTTCTCGAAGTACGACAACGGAACGCTCAAGACCATGCATGGCGGCGGCACGAGTCGAAAGCGTATGCACTTCGCAGCCGACATCACGGGTGCCGAGATGATGCGTACCGTTCGCGACGAGGCGCGGAACCGCGCTGACGACATCACCACGATCGAGTTCTCACCCGCGGTGGAGCTAATCCTGAACGACAAGGGTCATTGCGCCGGCGCCATCCTGTACAACATGGAGACCGAGGAGTATCAGGTAGTCCGAGCCAAGGCAGTCGTGATGGCAACGGGTGGCAGCGGTCGACTGCACGTGCAGGGTTTTATGACCACGAATCACTATGGCGCGACCGCCGATGGCATCGTGATGGCGTATCGGGCAGGTGTGCCGGTCTGTTTCCTGCACACGATCCAATACCACCCGACCGGCGTGGTTTTCCCTGAGCAAGCCGAAGGCATACTCATCACAGAGAAATTCCGCGGCGCTGGTTCGAATCTCGTAAACGTCGAAGGCAACCAGTTCGTATTCGAGCGCGAGCCGCGTGATGTCGAGGCGGCATGCATCATCCGCGAGTGCACCGAGGTTGGCAGGGGCGTACCGACTCCGACCGGAAAGTTCGGCGTGTGGCTCGACAGCCCGATGCTCGACGTGATGTTCGGCGAGGGCTACGTGCAGAAGGAGTTCCCAGGCAAGTACATCATGTACAAGCGGTTCGACATCGATATCAGCAAAGAGCCGATGTTGATCTACCCGACATTGCACTATCAGAACGGCGGCTTGGAGTTTCAGGCTACCGGAGAGACAAAAATCCCGGGTCTATTCGTTGCCGGTGAGGTTGGCGGCGGAATCCACGGTCAGAATCGCCTGATGGGGAATTCGCTACTCGACATCATGGTCTTCGGTCGTATTTCCGGGCGCAGTGCCGGCCAGTACGCATTGAACGGTGCCGAAGACGGAGCGCTGAGGCTCGACCACGTGGTGCAATACAATGCCGAGGCCGAGGCAGCGGGCGTAGACAAAGACCGCATCGCACCGTTGCTACTGCCGGACTACACTCTCGAGCACGTGAAAGAAAAGCAGCTCACAGCGCAATATGAGGGCAGTATTCGGTAGTTCCCGCAACACCGTAAAGACTTTCGCACCCCTTCGCCTTGGCGAAGGGGTATTTTTACTGCTGGTGAGGCACGTTTCGCTGCAAACCAATAGCCACCATCCGGTCGACGTTTGACCTTTACTAGGCGGGCTGCGTTCGTCTCGACCCCAGCACGCGAATCTCCTTCCGTCTCCAAGCAACGACGGTAGGTTAAGACACATGCAGACACCTCAAGAACCCCATCGGAAGCAAGCAAGGCCGCTGTTTCAGGTGCTGGCTGGTGCAACAGCACTTGGACTGTTGACGGTAGCTTGGATGACCACTATTGGGAGAATCCAGGGTGAACAGCTCTCGTTTGTCGACGAGGCAGCATATGTTATGCCCTTCTGGTACCTGTGGGCGCTGTACACGCTCCCTGTTACCTGGTTGGCAAAGCACCGTCCATTTGAACGTGGTGTCTTGTTGTCGCGCGCCGCGACCCACCTGTGCGCTGCGCTACTGCTGTCCTTTACCCACACCGCACTTCGGGTGGGAACGCCGATGCTGTTCGGCGTCGGGTTTTTCCCCGGTGCGCCCGAAATCCCGCCGGCCATCGCACTGTTCGGCCTCGCGACGCTTGAAGCCCCAATTCATCTCTTCATGTACGGCGCCATTCTGAGCGTAACCTACATCGTCAGCTACCGACGTCGCCTACGCGAGAGAGAGCGGGCAACCGCGAGACTCAGCGAGCAGCTCGCGCTGGCTCAGGTGCTGGCACTTCGCATGCAGATCAATCCCCACTTCCTCTTCAATGCAATGAACAGCATCTCGATGTTGGTGCGGGATCGAAGGCACGAAGAAGCAGTGAAAACGATCGCAGGACTGAGTGATCTACTGCGCTACGTACTCGACGAGTCTTCTGAACAAGAGATACTGTTGACACGAGAGTTGGACTTCATTCAACGATACCTCGCCATCGAACAGATCCGGTTCCCTGACCGCTTGCGCATATCAATCGAAGTTGACGACAACGTTCTCGATGCGATGGTCCCAAACCTCGTGCTGCAGCCGATCGTGGAAAACGCCATTCGCCACGGAGTGTCGCGAAGCGCAGACACAACTACGATCACAATATCCGCACAGGAGAATGCCGGAGAGCTCAAGCTTGGCGTGTGTGATGACGGACCGGGCTTTTCCGATTCACCACCAGACGAGGTGAAGGAAGGGTTGGGAATCGCGAATACGCGTGAACGACTGAGTCAGCTTTACGGGTCGAGCTCTTCGTTGTTGCTCGACAACATGACGCCGCGTGGAGCCGCAGTGAGTATCTCGATACCACTACACACCTCTCCGATTCATAACGAACCCAACAGCCAGTGAACCGGATTCGAGTTCTGATTGTCGACGACGAGCCGCTCGCCAGGTCGGGCCTCAGCAAGCTTTGCAGGTCAGATCCAGAACTCGAGCTAGTGGGCGAATGCTCGGACGGCCGCTCGGCTGTCGCAGCAATCGAACAAACCGAACCCGACCTACTGCTACTCGACATTCAGATGCCGGAGATGGACGGGTTCGAAGTGCTTCAGGCTGTAGGACCCGAGTCAATGCCGCATGTGATCTTCGTGACCGCATACGACCAGTTCGCGGTGAAAGCGTTTGACGTCCACGCACTGGACTACTTGCTGAAACCCTTTGCTGACGATCGTTTCTTCGACGCGATCAAACGTGCGAAACAGACGATTCGCAGCGCAGACATCCGTGTACTTCGCTCGAGGTTGTCGGAACTGCTTGCGGAAACCAAGTCAGAGGAACCAAGCCCTCTGCCCATGCTATACAGGACGCGCTCTAGCGGAGTGCCGCGCTCCAGCTACTTGACTCGCATCGCCGTTAAGGAAACCGGGCGAACGGTACTAGTTCGCATTGAAGAGATCGATTGGATCGAAGCAGCCAACTACTGCGCAAAGCTCCACACGTCAAAGAAGATCCACGTCATCCGCGAGTCTCTGAAGGCATTGGAACAACAGTTGGATCCGACGCGCTTCTTCAGGGTGAGTCGTTCGGCCATCGTCAACCTCGATCGCATTCAGGAGATACAACCGTTCGCCCGGGGTTCGCAGATGATTTTTCTCAAGAACGGTACGCGCATCACGATGAGTCGCAGCAGGAGAGAGGCCCTGGAGCGCCTGCTGGGCCAATCCCTGTAGTACGACCACGGTCTTTTTCCTCTACACATCGTTTCCACTGCGTCCATCGCGGCATTCACTGCAATCCGCTGGATCGTCTCGCCGCGGCATACGATAATCCCGCCTACATCGTCACCAACGGCAAGCGCGACCCGTGACTCTTGCGTTGGCTGACCCGAGCAGGAGGATCGAGATGTTTTCCGAAAGCACCTCGCAAGCTCAGCAATCTCCGATTCGCCCTTCGCGAGTTTCGTTGACGCTTGCTTTTTCGGGCTCTGTCGTGGCTATTGTGGCTGCTCTGCTGCACCTTCGGACTGCGCAGGGCGCGCTTGTGCTCGACCTGTGTATCGTGGCGCTTTGCTGCCCGTATATTCTCTTGAACAGCCGCGGTCAGTTGCGTCTCTGGATTCCGTGGATTTCAGCGGGTGCATTCCTTGGCGCTTCGGTGATCGGAGTTTTAGGCATAGCACCGTTCGCGCTTCTCGCGGCAGGTCTGTACGTAGCGGTGGGTAAGGCTGATAGGACCACCAAGCGGCCGCGCATGTCGGCGCGGATCGCCGTGTTGATACTTGCCGCAGCGGCGAATGGCGGATTCCTGTGGCTCCTCATCTTCAGTGAACACAGACCTGTCCCAACGGCCGAATATCTCGCGAAGGATCTCCGCGCACACGCCCTGTTGGAGGACGTACCGCTGCACGACGTATGGGTGGCACATTTGGATGGTGGCCCCGACAGCCTCGACATGCTGGAGGTGCGCGAAATGCTGATCGACGGGTTTCGGCACGATCGAAACACCGGGTTTCTCGCCGCGGCGGCAATACGCGGCGTTCTAGGCCGTGTGCTGGGCTGGGATGAAGATCACTGCCGCAGTTCCAGCTCCTCATTCGTCCACCGTCTAACCGACGTGGATCGAGCACGATCGATCGCTCCACCCGGGGAGGACTTCTTCGTATACACATTCGAGAACGAAGCGGTGATCGAAATCATCAACTGCACAGTGCACGCCCTCATCGTCATGCTGCTAGAACCTGTTGACGGAGGACACACTGTGTACTGGGCTTTCTACGTGAAGCCCATCGGAGGAATCACCTCTTTCTACATGGGACTGATTCAGCCATTCCGGATCGTTATCATCTATCCTTCAATCATCGAAGGGGTCGAGCGGGAGTGGAAAAAGCGTTGGTGAAATTGGCTGCTGACGTACGCGGATGGACGCGGAAGAAACGATACTTGAATTCCCCACCTCACCCTCAGCAACCGCCCGCGTCCTTCCGCGGCAATCCGCGGTCAAGCATCCTGTTCACGCAGTATTGATGTAGCGGTGGTTACAAATGTCGTGCCCCTGCATCAACGTTTTGGTGCGCTCCATTTTGAAGGCCGGGTTAAACGCCGGCGGCCAATAGTAGTCCATGTTGCAGACA
Source organism: Gemmatimonadota bacterium (assembly GCA_039589395.1). Taxonomy (GTDB): domain Bacteria; phylum Gemmatimonadota; class Gemmatimonadetes; order Gemmatimonadales; family GWC2-71-9; genus JBDGYW01. The sequence goes on along the minus strand of JBDHHK010000047.1, from coordinate 9,306 downwards.
ATGGCGTGACCGATTTCGCCGTCGAGGCCCATGCTCCGTAAGACCTCAGCGCTGATACACTCTCTCACCTCGAGGCCGAACACCTTCTCAGTGTCTTCCACCACGTCGTGCGTCAGAGAGTCTTCGAAGTTCGGCGGCCGGAACACCTGCACGAATGTCTGGAAGCTCGTGTCGGGTGAATTCTGCGCCTGTCGTGCTCCAACCTGCCTACCGATGTCCTCAGACGTGATGTTGAGCAGACGGATTGTCTCAGGGTCACCAAATTCATTTCTGAGCGCCTGAACTACCGGAGAGATGACCCTGTACATCATCTGGATGCGCTGTCGTGACGACATTGATATATCTGATGGCACGTCGAATTTGTGCTGGTCCTGTGCTACAGGATCATTTACACGGGCCGTTCCCCCCGGAAACCTGCCCATGCCTAAGCAGGCCGCGGCACAGGCTGGGGCCGTACGCGTAAGCAGACTGCGTCTGTCGATCGTGTTGCAGCTTCCGCTGCATTCGGGATTCTTCATGATATCCTCTCAAACCATCCGTTTATTCGGCGGCTGTGCGCGCACGCCCTCCCGTACGCCGCTGTCGCCAAGGGAATTATCTGTCTGGGAGCCTTTCACTGCCGCAATCGCGAACAAGACAGGAAGCAGGCCGATGCCTAGGGGTAAGAACTGCGAACCGGGAACCACTATCTGAGGTGCAACCAAGCCGACGACAGAAATCACCACCGACGGTCCCAGCCCGATGACAGCACCCAGGAGCAGCAAATTGAGTCCGCTGCTGGCCCGATCCAGAGCAGAGGCTCTGACGTAGCTGTGGATTAGTGCGATTAGAGCTGTGCCAAAATATGCCACCACAAAGAGTCCAAACAGCGTCCTGAAGAAGACGTTCAATCCACTCGTAGCAGCGGGTTGCGCCACCAGAAGCCACAGCGACAAGATCCCAACCACAACCGCAGGGCCGTATACGACCCATGTCAAACCACGCCGCTCAAGCGACCGTTTCTTCTCCGGAAATACGAGTAGGAAATGCGTCAGAAACGCGAAACCAACAGTGATCAACAGGAATATCACGATCCCAACTGCAGTCCGCACACTCACAGATGCGAAGTAGGGACCCACAGTTAGTGCGGGCGAGAACGCGACCCCGAGAACTGCGAGCAGCCCAGTCGCTCCACTCGGCGCGACAAGAAATGCCCAAACTCCGAACACCAAAAACAGGATGCCAACGACTATCCCGCCGTAGTACGTGAGCGCACTATCAAAGGGCAGCGCGGCGAACCTCAGTTCGAGAGTCACCGATTGACCAGCCCTTTCCACTTCGAACGCCCGCACCTCGTTTACTTCCGCTCTCCCGCGTGCCACAGTGGCTCTCGAGTCTTCAACTGGGATCCCGCCGTTGCTGCGGATGTAATCTCCGACCTGGAATCCCGCCAAATCGGCTGGGCCACCTTGGGTCACCCCTGTAACCGTGTTGTTGCCGTCCGTGACGAAACCGCTAAACGCCTGGTTTTTCACATCGAGTGCGCCCAGCATCGCCCATATCAGAATTGCTACAGACACCGCGAGAAGTGGAGTTTTGTAGCGTGCAGGTGGAATTGTGTCCATGGTTTTCATTCCTATCGGCGACTATGACGGTGAGTGACTATAGAGGACTGACTCTGCGAATCTTTTTCAGTAGGACGCCTGTTCTCAGCGACAGCCAAAACGGACCCGACCGGTATGTTGCGGATACTTGTGCTGCGGCCTGCTGCCGTGCCAACCGCTCAGCTCGGCGCTTGATGCCAAGCATCGACTTGCGCATCGGGAAGATCTCGCCAAGGTCCACGACGATTCGGGTCCATCCGCGAGGCCGACCTCGAAGCCTCGTCACTAGCCGAGTCCGATTCGGCCCGTCCGGGTACAAGCCCCAAAACCACGTTGCTTCAGCCCAGTCGGGGAACACGAGCAACATACGCCGGTTCTCTTCTAGTACCGCCACCTCGAGAAAGAAGCCCGGGCCAATTGGGATGCTGTCCCCGACGTGAAGGTCTTGGAACTCGGGAATAATGTGTTCGGCGCTCGGAATGCCGTCGTTGTCCAAAAAGTCGTAGCTGTACAGGCCTGCACGCCGATAGCCAAATTGTTTGAGCCAGGGCCAGATGTGCTCGGGACCGGCGTGCACCGTCACTGCGCGCGTAGCGTTGAAAAACGCGTCTGCAATGACGCTATCACCGGCCAAAGCCAGCTCGATTTCAGCGTCAGTGGCACCCCAGTTTAAAACCCATGGCCGGTAGACGAACCAAGTCAGGCTGGCGCCCAAAGCGAGCATAAGACCAGCAACACCGAGTACGCGGCGAAGCGTAGAAGCCTTCATTCCGGCGCCCCCTCCCGTTTGCCAGGTGCTCCATTCGCAAACGCGCCGTGCGGATACCAATCGTTTGGTTTACAGCACCCGCGTTGCGCGAATCTTCAGGTGGCAAATTGGCGGGGTTGGACCGCAGCTCCCATATTCGTGCAGCGAACGGGTCCTTTCGCGCAGCGAACGAGCAAATCCGGATTGGGAGCGCCGAGGTGCCTGCGCGCAGTCAATCTTTCGTAGATTACTTGAAGACATGCATGAGATGAGCATCGCCATGGAGGTATGTGGCATAGCGGAGCGGCAAGTGGGCGCTGAAAAGCTCGCCACCGTGCTAGCGGTAGGCCTCGACGTCGGAGACGCGGCTGGTGTTGAGATCGAAAACCTCGAATTCTGTCTCGGGGTATTGCTATCCGAAGCGCCGTTTGGAAGGGCCAAACCAAGAATCAATCGCGTTGACGGCAATGTGTTGCGGGTCACTTATCTGGAGGTCGAGGATGCAAGTCCGGACGATTGACGTACGCGAACGCGTTTTGGCGAAGAATGAAGAGCTGGCCGCGTCGGTGCGATCTCGTCTCGAAGGTTCCCGAGTGCCGGCGCTCAACCTCGTCTCTTCCCCCGGGTCCGGTAAGACCCTGCTACTCGAACGGACTCTCGAGGATCTCGGTAGCCAACTAGAGATGGCAGTCGTAACCGGTGATGTGCAAACTCAGAACGACGCAGACCGTCTTGCCAAACACACTGATCGCTTGGTTCAGGCGGTGGTCACGGGCGGAGCATGTCACTTGGACGCCCGCCAAGTTCAAGCAGCTCTCGAAAAGATCGATCTGGATTTGACGGACATCCTATTCATTGAGAATGTCGGCAATCTGGTATGCCCGGCAAGCTGGGATCTCGGTGAATCCGCCAAGGTCGTGCTATTTTCCGTCACCGAGGGAGAGGACAAGCCGCTCAAGTACCCCAAGATGTTCCAGGAAGCGCGGTACGCAATTATCAACAAGATCGACCTGCTGCCCCATGTGCCATTCGACACAGAAAAGGCACGGCAATACGCGATTGAGGTAAATCCGAACCTTAGATTCCTTCTGTTGTCCGCGTTGACCGGTGAGGGGGTCGAGGAGTGGTATCGGTTCCTCAAAAACACTGTCACGGAGGCGCGCGACGGGTGACGGACGGAGGTAAAGCAGGCGATTACGTTGCGCACGAGTTGAGCGTAACCGGCCTGGTCCAGGGTGTAGGATTCCGTCCGTTTGTGGCTCGGCAGGCCATGGAATACAGCCTCAAAGGTTGGGTGCGCAACCAGGCCGGTGAGGTTCGGATCGTCGTTGAGGGCCCCATTGCCGCAGTTGAGGCTTTCGTCGAAGGCCTACAATCGGATGGCCCGCCCCTCGCAAGAATCGACACACTCGAAAAACGCGTTCTGGATCCCACGTATCCCAGCAAATTCAAAATCGTAGGCAGCGCCGATTCGCCAGACCGTCGGTCTGCGATCTCGCCTGACGTAGCGCTCTGCGCAGCGTGCGAAGCTGAGCTGAACGACCCGGACAACAAGCGTTTCCAATACCCGTTCATCACATGTACGGACTGCGGTCCGCGATTCACGGTCATCGAAGCGATACCGTACGATCGCGAGAGGACCAGCATGCGCGAGTTCGAGCAATGCGTACGCTGTTTAGAAGAATATGAAACGCCAAGAAACCGCCGCTTTCATTCGGAGATCAACAGCTGTCCAGACTGCGGCCCAAACCTCTGGCTAGTGAAAGCTGGAAGGACCAGCACGGTGTATCGGGGCCACGAAGCAATCGAGGATGCCGCCGACAAACTGCGAATGGGAGACATCGTTGCCATTCGAGGGCTCGGCGGGTTTCACCTTGCTGTTGACGCAACAAATCAAATGGCGGTCAAAAGCCTGCGCGAGCGCAAGAACCGCGAGGCGAAGCCGCTCGCATTGATGGTGCGGACCCTCGAAGAGGCGAAGGCAATCGCAGTTATCGACGCAGACCAAGAGGCCCTGCTCACTTCGCCCGAGCGTCCCATCACTCTTCTGGCGCCGAAGGAAGGCACGAAGGTCGCCTCCGCGGTTGCGCCCGGACTCGACACGATTGGTTTGATGCTCGCATACACTCCGTTGCATCACTTGCTGCTCGAGAATGTGGATCGTCCGCTCGTAATGACGAGTGGAAACATGAGCGAAGAGCCCATTGCGATAGACAACGCAGACGCCATCAAACGGTTGAACAGCGTAGCCGACGCCTTTCTGCTCCACGACCGCGACATTGTGGCGCGCTACGACGACTCGGTAGTGCGGGTAGTGAACGGCGAACCGCTGTTTTTGCGTCGGGCTAGGGGGTACGCACCGCTCCCAATAGACCTGCCGGTCCGGGCACCCAAACCACTAGTCGCCGTGGGACCACATCTGAAGAACACCTTCACGTTGGCACATGGAAGCAAGGCTTACGTCAGCCAACACATTGGTGACCTGGAAAACCTCGAGACGCTCGAACACTTCAAGCAGTCGCTCGACACCTACAAGCAGCTGTTTCGAATCGAGCCGGAGGCCGTGGCCCGCGATTTACATCCAGAGTACCTGTCAACTCGAGTGGCCGATGAGATGGACCTCGACACGAGCATCCTCGTGCAGCATCACCACGCGCATGTCGCCGCTGTTGCCGCCGAGCACGGAGTAACTAAGAAGGTTATTGGGTGCGCGTACGATGGTACCGGCTATGGCGACGATGGCGCCATTTGGGGTGCTGAAACACTCGTGGCAGATTTGAATGGTTACGAGAGACGGTGCAGGCTGCGTTATGCTCCGCTGCCGGGTGGTAACCTTGCGATTCGTTCTCCGTGGCGTGCTGCACTGGGTTTCCTGTCGCTCGAGCCGTCCGTCGAGAATGCGTTCAGGCTTGCATTCGAAGGAGTTGATGAGAGAGAGTACTCAGCCGCCAACCATCAAATCGAGCGCGACCTGAATGCGCCGCAAGCTTCATCGATGGGTCGGCTATTCGACGCGGCTGCCGCGATTCTCGGGCTTCGCAGGCAATCGTACTACGAGGGCCAGGCGGCGATGGAGTTGGAGGCGTTGGCGGGAACGCGATCGGCCGAGCCACTTCCGTTCCCCGTCTTTGAAGACTCCGACGAAAAATTGGTTCTCGACCCGCTTCCGCTACTTGTTGCGCTGGGCGAGTTGCGAGATGCAGGAGAGGACGTAGCGGATCTCGCCGCCGCTTTTCACGAAAGTCTCTCCGCAACGACCGCCGAAGTTGCAGGGCGCGTAAGTGGGGAGACCGGGATTCGAACTGTGGCATTGGGCGGTGGAGTTTTTCAGAATGCCAGGTTACTCACCACGTTACGGAACAGGCTGGAGTCGAAGCTATTGTCGGTACTCGTTCCCAGGCTGCTGAGTCCAAACGACGGAGCGATCAGTTATGGACAGGTGGCGGTCGCCGCGGCGCAGATGCAGGTGGAAGTTGGATAAACTAGTGTTAGCGGTGGCATCATGTGTGGTGTTTTTTCGGCCGCTGACGAACGCGGATAAACGCGGACAACTGCAAAGGCTTGATTTCCCCACCTTACCACACAAAAGATCCGCGTTTTTCAGCGTTATTCCGCGGCCAAAAACGAACGGAGACCTCGATGTGTTTGGGAATCCCTGGCAAGGTCATTGAGATCACTGAAGACGCGGCGATGCCCATGGGGATAGTCGACTTCGGCGGCGTCAAGCGCGAGACCTGTCTCGCTTACGTGTCGGATGAGGTCTCCGTCGGCAATTACGTAATCGTGCACGCGGGATTTGCCATCTCAATTCTGGATGAGAAAGAAGCGCGACAGTCCTTCGAGCTACTCAGAGAGATGGGTGAGCATAGCGGAACGGAATGGATGCAGGACGTTGCGAGACGCAGCCTTGATGAACAGGACGCAGGTGCTTCGTGAAATACGTATCTGAGTACCGGGACGGCAAGATCGCCCATCGGCTGGTTGAAGCGATTAGGACGACAGCGACTAAGCCATGGGTGCTCATGGAGGTTTGTGGCGGGCAAACTCACACGATAAAGAAGCAGGGTTTAGATGGGCTCCTCGGCGATGCCGTTGAGCTGATCCACGGTCCCGGGTGTCCAGTTTGCGTAACTCCGATCGAGCAGATCGACAGAGCGTTGAGGCTCGCGTTAAGGCCTGATATCATCTTCGCATCGTTTGGTGACATGCTGCGAGTTCCAGGAAGCGACGGCGACTTGTTTCAAATCCGCGCCCGCGGTGGCGACGTGCGAATCGTCTATTCACCGCTCGATGCATTGGAACTCGCCCATCAGAATCCGGGAAAGCAAATTGTGTTTTTCGCCGTAGGCTTTGAGACGACTGCCCCTGCCAACGCGATGGCTGTGCTGCGTGCGAAGCAACTCGGCGTCCCGAATTTCAGTGTGCTCGTATCACACGTCACCGTTCCCCCCGCGATGGTGGCGTTGCTCGAATCAGAGAACAACCGCATTCAGGCGTTCCTCGCGGCTGGACATGTCTGTACGGTCATGGGGTGGGAGGAATACGAACCGCTGTCGTCTAAATATCGGGTGCCGATCGTGGTCACCGGCTTCGAGCCGCTCGACCTTCTCGAGGGCATCTTGATGGCGACGCGACAGCTCGAGTCTGGACGGTTCGAGGTCGAAAACCAGTATGTACGGTCAGTCACACGCGAAGGCAACCGGCCGGCACAACGAGCGATTACACAGGTCTTTCAGCTGGTGGACCGTGACTGGCGCGGGATCGGGGCGATTCCCGCAAGCGGTCTCGGACTGCGCAGTGAATATGAGGAGTTTGACGCGGTGTCACGCTTCGGGCTGGAAGGCATCACCGCCACCGAACCCGAGGCGTGTCTTGCCGGTCAGGTGTTGACAGGCCGTATCAAGCCACACCAGTGCCCTGTCTTCGGCCGAGAGTGTACACCTGAAAAGCCACTAGGCGCACCGATGGTCTCGAGTGAAGGGGCATGCGCTGCGTATTTCAACTACGGGCACATGAAACAGCCTGAACCGACTGAAAGACATGGCTGATTCTCCTGAGATCCACGAAGGGGGCGCCTGCCCAACACCGTTCACCGATACGGAGCGCGTTCAACTTGGGCATGGGTCGGGGGGAAAGCAGACTACGGCGCTGGTTCGCGACAGATTTCTCGCGCAGTTCTCAAACGACTTCTTGGCCAAGCAGACAGACGCCGCGGTTGTAGACCTGACGGACACTCGAATCGCGGTATCCACCGACTCCTTTGTCGTGAAGCCACTCGAGTTTCCGGGCGGAGACATCGGCTCATTGTCTGTACACGGAACCTTGAACGACCTGGCAATGATGGGTGCCAAACCGCTGTATCTGACTGCCGGGTTCGTATTGGAAGAGGGACTCTCCTTGGAATTGCTGGACCGAGTGATCGCGTCGATGGCAGGGGCGGCGTTGGCGGCGGGAGTCCCGATAATTTGCGGTGACACAAAAGTCGTCGAGCGCGGCAAGGCAGATGGACTGTACATCAATACCACGGGTCTAGGACAGCCAGATTCTGCGTTCGCCCCGTCGCCGGAAAAGGCGAAGCCTGGCGATGCCGTGATCGTGAGTGGACCTATCGGGCGCCACGGTATCGCGGTGATGGCAAAGCGTGAAGGAATCGAGTTCGAGGTCGAGATCGAAAGCGATGCGGCAACGCTGTGGCCGCTCGTTGAACGACTAGTTGAAAATTTCAGTGACTCGGTGCACGTGCTGCGCGATCCCACGCGTGGCGGAGTCGCTAGTGCGCTCAACGAGATCGCACAGGTCGCAGAGGTCGGCATCGTTCTCAACGAAGCATCGTTGCCGATACCGGAGCCGGTTCTGGCGGCATGCGAGCTCCTCGGGTTCGATCCGCTCTACGTGGCCAACGAGGGGATAATGGTCGCGATTGTAGATGAGGGAGCGGCACTCGAAGCGGTAAAGACGCTTCAAGAACACCCGCTCGGCCTTCAAGCAACAGTGATCGGCCGAGTGGTGGACTCGAACCCTGGTGTCGTGGCTCTCGAGACGTCCGTCGGTGGCACCAGAGTGGTCGACATGCTTCCCGGGGATCAGTTGCCGAGAATCTGTTAGGGGGGCTGCGAAATCCAACTCCGCGGCTCTCCCCTTCCCGACTTCCTACAGCGTCACTGTAACAATGTTACTCGGCTCACCGGTGCCGGCCTTGTTCACGGCAATAACTTCGAAAGCGATTTCGACGCCGCGTTTCTGATCGTTCAGCAAGACCTCGGTCTCGATGGCCATGGCCACATCGTGCCAGCCGCCGCCCTGGAACTCGCGGCACCGTATCCTGTAGACCGAAACTCTACCTCCGTCAATCGGGTGCTTCCAGTCGAGCACCAACCAGCCGCCACTTCTGCCTCACGCTTTGGGAACTTAGCCATTTTCTACTGCCTCCGTACTCAGAGTTGATAAGAACTGTCTCTTCAGCTCCCTGCGCGTGGAAGGTGTCCCATCCATAGTTGGAACTTGATCCAGGATTAGAGAAGAAGGTGATGGCTCCGGTTATCCCGATCCGGTATGATCGGGTGTGCGGTGATCACCCATTAGAAAGGAGCCATCACCGATGAGACGAAGTTACCAGGTGGCGGATCGGAAGGACAGCCAGGCGTTGACGGAGTTTCTGGCGAGCGAGGAGCAGGTAGGCCACCGGCACGATACTACTGTTTTGGTGCTAATCAAGGTTCACGGGGTGAATGTGTGGCGTAGCAAAGATACGTCTAGAGCGTTTTGGGGGCATGAGGGTACGCCGATGGGACATTCGTTGCGTCCGGGACTACGCTGCCGGCTGATCAAGCGCCTTCTTCACCGCCTGAAAGAGCGTGAGTAGTCCGAATGGTTTCTTGAGGAACCCGACCACTCCCATTCCCAAGAAGCGCCCCACGACGTCTTCTTCCGCAAAGCCGCTCATCATGATCACCGGGATGTCGGGACGAACGCGGC
>JBDHHK010000046.1:0-23149 GCA_039589395.1 Gemmatimonadota bacterium | reverse complement strand
CTGGGAATAGTCGCCGGCATAGCGGATCGGGTAGCTGTCATGTATGGCGGGCGAATTGTGGAGCAGGCACCAACGCGTGCTTTGTTCAACGAGGCTCACCATCCTTATACACAAGCGCTTCTTCGAGCGATTCCGAGGATCGACCGGCAGGTGAAGCGACTCGAGACCATTCCCGGCACAGTTCCGCCGGCGACGGCATGGCCTCAGGGGTGCCGATTTCATCCTCGCTGCAAGTTTGTATTCGATCGCTGTAAGGAGGAGGAGCCTCACTTGATCGGGAGTGGAGAGGAACGGAAAGCCCGCTGCTGGCTAGCTGCAGAAACCGAACGGAGATCACCGTGACGGCAGCCGCTCTCCGATTCATAGCAATCGACAACCTGGTCAAGGACTACCGGGCTTCCAGCGGCCTTTTCGCCAAAGCTGAGACGCTTCGGGCCGTCGATCATGTGAGTCTGTCAATTGAACGAGGTGAATCGCTGGGCCTAGTGGGCGAAAGCGGCAGCGGGAAAACTACTTTCGGACGGTGCATTCTCAGGTTGGTCAAGCCAACATCCGGGAAGGTGATGTTCGACGGAATCGACGTGCTCTCCTTGGAAGCGAAGGCACTTCGCACACTACGTCGCCGCATGCAGATCGTCTTCCAGGATCCCTACGGCTCGCTCAACCCACGTATGACTGTGGGCGCTGCGGTTCGTGAACCAATTGTCGTTCATGGTATCGCCACGAAGAAGAACGCAAACGAGCGTGTTGCGGGGCTGTTCGATGAAGTCGGCATGGACCCGTCTTACATGGAACGTTACCCGCATGAGTTGTCGGGCGGACAACGACAGAGAGTGGGAATAGCACGCGCCCTGTCGCTGGAACCCGAGTTCATCGTTCTCGACGAACCCGTTTCGGCCTTGGATGTTTCCGTGCAGGCGCAGGTTCTCAATCTCCTTGCCGATCTGCGTAATGGTCGTGGATTGACCTATCTACTCATTGCACACGACCTGGCCGTGGTCCGACATGTGGCCGATCGCGTGGCTGTCATGTATTTGGGCAAACTCCTGGAGGTGGCACCAGCCGCAGAGGCCTACTCGGAGCCGCTGCATCCGTACAGCACATCCTTACTCTCGGCTATTCCGAAACCGGACCCTGAAGGGCAGACTGAGCGCATCGTGCTGAGCGGAGACATGCCCAGCGCGAGATCGCGGCCTCCAGGATGCGCTTTCTACCCCCGTTGCCCCCATCCCGGAAAGAATGACGAATGCCGATCCAACGAACCTCCGCTGGAGGAAGTTTCGCCAGGGCGCTTTGTGGCATGCTTTCGGGCTGACGAACCGATGCGGGTGGATTCCTGAGGCAGATGTTCGAAACGAGCGAGAGCTAAAATCGGATAGCGAGTAACTCATGCCTTACGTTTTCACCATCATCGTTTATCTGATCGTCCTGCTGACGGTTGGCGTTTTGCTCGCCTCCCGGGCGAAAAGCCAAGAAGGGTTCATGGTCGCGAACCGCCAGCTCACAGCTCCTGTGTTGGTGGCGACGTTGCTCGCAACCTGGATCGGTTCAGGTGACGTATTCAGCGTTTCGGATTTGAGTTACCACCACGGATATTCATCGCTGATCGGAAGCGCCGGAGGGTGGGTCGGGATCATTGTGGTCTATTTCATTGCGGCTCGCGTTCGCCGCTTCGGGCAATTCACCGCTCCCGACATCCTCGAAGCACGCTACAACCAATGGGCCAGACTCCTTGCAGCAGTGACCACGATTATCGCCTACGTGACAATCGTCAGTTACCAGTTCCGCGGCGGCGGCTGGGTGCTGAACATCGTCTCCGATGGGCGGATAACGGTGGAAGCCGCAGTACCGGTAGTCGCGATCTTCGTGATCTGCTACACGCTATTGGCTGGAATGATCTCGGTCGCCTACATGGACGTCATAAATGGCGTCTTCATTCTCGGTGGCGTATTCCTGGCGGTGCCTTTTCTCGTCGGCAATGCCGGTGGAATAGCGGAGATCTCCCGGAGTCTGCCACCACGCGAAAGCTGGTTTCTCGGGAATATGAGCTGGGTCGAGGCGATGGGGTATTTCATTCCAACGCTCCTGCTCGCTCTGGGAAGCGGTGGAATGTACCAGCGGTTCTTCTCCGCTAAGGACGAACGGGAGGCTCGGCGTTCGGTTGTAGGATGGGTTATCGGCGTGATACTGATCGGCATCGCGCTCCAAAGCCTTGCCGTCATCGGAAGCGGGATGTTCAGAGGGCTGGATGAGACCGAGGCAGGACGGATCATCTTGATGGTTGCGCACGACGGGCTGCCTGTCGTTGTTGGCTGTATTCTCATGGCCGCGATTGTCGCAATCATCATCTCCACGGCGAACAGCTTTCTCCTAGTGCCCGCCACCAACATCATGCGTGACATAGTGCAGCGTTTCTTCAAGCCGGACATCACCGATCGTGGGATCGTCTTCTGGTCGCGCATCGTCGTCGTCATCTTGGGAGCGTGTGCCTACTCGCTGCTTTCGTTCTTCCCGCGCGTGCTGAGTGCTGCATATGCCGCCTACACTGTTTACGGCGCGGGAATCACACCGGCTCTTCTCGCGACTTTCTTCTGGAAGCGAGCGACACCAAATGCCGGTGCGATTTCCATAGCTGCCGGTATGATCGTCACGGTGGGTTGGGAAATCGCTCGGAAAATCCTTGGCGAGTTTCCGCTGGGAATGCCAGCAATCTACCCCGCGTTGGTCTGTTCGTTGGCTTGTCTGATTGGTGTGTCGTTTTTGGAGCCGCCACCAGACGAAAGCAAGTGGAAGCCGTTCGTGAATTGAGTGGCAGGTGGCCAAACATGCGACTTCCTGCTGACTATGACCGTCGTATGATTCAGGCCATTTCCCCAACGTTTACCGGTCAGGTCAGCCGTCCGGCACCCGACGATCTGCATGGAGGTTGTTCATGAGCCTGTTGGTGATAGTTGTGCTCGGCTATCCGTTGCTTCTCATTGGCGTGAGTCTGTGGCGCTCCAAGACCGTAAAGAGCCACGAGGACTTTGCCGTGGCCGGACGTTCAGTACCGGTCTACTTGCTGGTCGGAACACTCGTATGCACATGGATCGGCTCGGGCTCACTCTTCGGCGGAGCTGGTCTCGCATATAGAACTGGTATCGCAGAACTCTGGTTTTCGTTCGGTGCGTGGGTTGGTCTTGTTTGCGTTTACTTCCTCGCAGGACGGGTGCGTAGGATCGCCGAATACACCGTCCCGGACCTTCTGGAGAAGCGCTACAACGCGACGGCGAGAATCCTCGGCACGATTGCCATCATCCTCGCATACGTGACCATCGCCGCATATCAATTCCGTGGCGGCGGTTGGATACTGACCATCGTGACGGATGGTGCGATCACTCCGACCATGGGTGTCTTGATCACAGCTACGGCGATAGTCGTGTTCACGGCGCTAGCCGGCATGGTATCCATCGTCACCGTCGATGTATTCAATGGAATCGTCATCTCCCTGGCGGTGCTGCTCGCTCTGCCTTACATGGTGTTTCAAATGGGTGGTGTTGGTGACGTTGTCGACGCGCTTCCCAGCGGTCATACGACGGTAATGGGTGGCCACAACGTCCTATGGGTGTTCGGAGTAGCGATGCCCACGTTTCTGCTCCTCATGGGAGAGAGCGGCATCTATCAGAAGTTCTTCTCTGCCAAGAATTCGCGTGCGGCTAGGCAAGCCGTGTTGGGAATGGTTACCGGCGTTATCGTTCTCGAGACAGCACTCGCACTCCTAGCCATTGTCGGCCGTGCCTCCTACCCGGACCTGATGGAACAGACTTCCGTGGTTGGGCGGGCCGCTTCCGAAACAATCATCCTGTACATTGCACGCCACGGTCTCCCCATGATCGGCGGTGCGGCCCTGCTTGCTGCGGCAGTAGCGATTGTCCTTTCGACAGGAAACACCTTTCTCCTGGTGCCGTCCACCAACGTTAGCCGTGACATCTACGAACGATTCGTCAATCCAAACGCGACCGAAAAGCAGAAGGTGAACCTGCAGAGAGTCTCAATCGTGCTGTTCGGTGGGCTGGGCATCGTGCTGCTCACACAGTTCAGCACCGTTCTTGGTATGGCACTGTACGCCTACTCTTTGGTCGGAGCAAGCCTCACACCAGCACTATTGGCGTGTTTTCTTTGGAAGCGAGTCACTTCGCAGGGTGGCGTGGCATGCATCGCCGGAGGCCTGGCAAGTATCGTTGGTATCAAATTGATGCACACTCTGGGAGTTGCTTTCACCATGAGTCTGGGAGGCACAGAATTCGATTTTGCCAGCAGTGACTACATAGTAATCCCCGGAGTAATCATCTCCGTGAGTCTCTTGGTGTTGGTGAGCTTGATGACCAAGCCATCAGAGCCTGAAAAGTGGGCCCCTTTCTTCACGAGCGAAGAGGAGGAAACCGCCTAACCAAACAGGTCGCTCTGGTCGTCCGAGGCACCCAGCCCTTCCGACCTCAGCAGAGCGTGTAGCCGTTTTTTCCAGGCCAAAACGTCAAAGTGCGCTTCAGCAGCTAGCATTCGGCCAAGCACGTCAGGGATGTCATCCAACGCGTCGAGCATGTCGGCCAGAATCTCGCGTGCTTCCTGCATTTGGAAGTGCTCATCGCTAGCGACAGCCATGTCGCGCAGAATCGCGTGTTCGCTGCGCGAAGCAATGACTGGATCCTCGATAGTAGCCGTGTAAACCTCGGTGCGTCGGCCCGGTCCTCTATCATCTTCAATCGGCGTCAGCCCGACGATCGCATCCGAACGCCAATACTTCCCGTACCCGAGAGATATCATACGATCGGGCTTAATCTCCATGCTCATGGCCGCTATCTCCCCATCCGTTTCTTGAGGGCATCGAGTTGCGCGTCGGCTTGTGCCTCGCGCGCAGCTCTGTCGAACTGCTGTTTGAGCAAGTCGTCTTTGACATCGGTCTCCGGCCGAGTTCCGCCGGCAGACTCGATTTCCCGCCATGCGTTATCAACGGAACTCGATCCGGCCACTCTTTTCATCTGAGCCTTCATCTCCGCGAGTTCCCGTTCCATGAGCACGATTTCTGCCTTTTGCGCCTCCAGCTTCTGCTGTAGCACATGTACGCGCTCTCTGTGTTTCACTGCAAACCGCTCCGCAACGTCCACAGTCTCCTGATCGTCAATTTCTTTGGCCATCTGGCCCCGGCGCTCTGCGTCTTTCAGGCTGCGGTGTTCCGTTGCCAGCTCCTGCTCTGTTCGCACAATTCCATCGCGCATGCCCGATACCGCAGCATGCGCCTCAATCACTGCGTCCCGCATGCCCGACACGATATCTCGCTTGTCCTGGGGTGATGTCGCCGCATCGAGGGCGGCTTCAATAGCTGCCTTGAGCCGCTCAAACACTAGTGATACCTCCGGTTTTCATAAAAAAACGATACGCCGCACTACCAGCCCGGTCAAGCAAACCAATCAGTGCCGAAAGGGCGATTCGACAGTCAGGGTAGTCGGCGCACGGACACTGAGGTAGAATGTGGACATGAGATTTAAGCACTTGATCCTCCCTTTGGCGCTCGCAGCTTGCGCCGAGGGCGACCCAGAAAACAACCCGGTATGCGGGATTTCTGCGATGGCTGGTGCCTCGATGGCGTTGGAGCAGTTCGCCACGCCCGGAAAGATACTGAGCCAATTGCCCCTCGGTGTGGAAGGGGTAGTCCCTGCCAGAGTAGTGGGTTTCGGAACTGCGCGGGCCCTAGCCGCACCCGGACCAGACGGAGCTATTTTGGGTTACGAGGGTGAGGGATTCCCGGCCACACCGGGCTTCGCACTAGCGCTCGTCGAAGACTCACTCGACACATTCATGGGAGTGCTCATTTATGATTTGGAGCCCCCGCAGTCCATTCCTCAATTGGGGACTGTTTCGAGTTCCACGACAACTGTCCCGCTGTTCGGACTAAGAGTTATGTGGAGTGCGGTCAGCAGCGAACGCTGCCCGATGTTCGCCGCCCCCGATACCGGTACCGCTGAGACCGAGCACTAACCGGAACTGCGACGTCCCTTGGGTTCTGCCCGGTACGGGCGCGGTGCTCCCCGTCAGCCAACGTAACATCTCTGCAACCCCGGCCAATTTCCCAAACTGACGTCTATATTGGATACCTTGCGATCATTTAGGGGTATTAGTAGTGAGGTGTAGAATCTGGACATATCTGGAAGGTTAGAATGATCTACGTTTGTGTTGCGGCCAAGAACAACGTTTCAACTGTCGGCCTCGTTCTGTGGAAGGTTCGCCAGGTATTCGAGGATTTTTCGCGCGAATATCGACTCCTCGTGACGGACGACTGTTCCACGGATGGGACCACCGATGCTCTGGAGCCGTACACGCGAGCCCTTCCACTGACGTTGATCGCTTCTGATGCACCGCGTGGGTACGCCGCGAGCACGGAAGCGCTGGTTATGAAGGCTCTCGAACTAACCGACCGTCCCAAACGCGATTGTCTAATAACACTGCCAGCAGACTTTTCCATCTCTCCGGCGATATTGCCCGAGTTGATCAAGCGTACAGAATCCGGCGCTGATGTAGTCGTAGGAGAGGCAACACAAAGCTCACTACCCGCGGTTCAGCGTTTCGTCAGGCACTCCGCGCGTTGGCTGTTGAAACCTGGCATTCGGCTACCAGGCCTTCGAGATGTCTTGTCAGGCGTATATGCCTTTAGACTCGTTACGCTTCGAGCATGCATCCGAGCCGGCGGTGTTTCACTTCTGGACACTGACGGAAAATGCGCAAATGTGGAACTGCTTGCGCGGGCGGCTTCTCTCGCCCGTCAGATTTCTGTTGTTCCCGTTCCGGTACGATCAACCTCATTCAACTCAGCACAGCGAGCCGAGGGGGCTCTCTCACTTGCCATGAGCCTCCTACGAGCAAGTCGAAAGCTCGAGATTCCTGCGCCCCACGCACCAGTACAACGGGCCTCATCATGAAACGACTAGTTACCTCCTGCCTACTTGGAGTTCTTAGCGTAGCACCCGCGGGTGCTCAAAATGACAGCGTACCAGATCCGCCACGCGCACTTGGATTTGAGATCGGTGAGACTCTTCTCTATGAAGCGAAATTCGGGTTCATCACACTGGGAAGCGGTATGATGAACGTGGCGGGAGTCGATACTGTGCGAGGTCAACCGGCTCTACACACGATATTTGTCCTGAGCGGTGGCGGGATGATATACCGGCTCCACGACCGGATGGACTCCTGGATCGGCATCGCCGACTTCGCATCACGGCGGTTCATTCAGGATTTTCATGAGGGAGGGAGTTACCGTCGCAACGTCTGGGACATCTATCCCGACTCCGGCTATTACATCGAGGAAGGCGTCGATTCCATCAAGGAAACTTCTGCTGATCCGTTGGACGACTTCGCATTCTTCTACTTCGTGCGAACCGTAGATCTGGAGGTCGGGCAGCGATACGAGTATGAGCGCTACTTCCGGCCGGATCGAAACCCCGTAGTACTCGAGGTGCTCGAGCGGGACACGTTGGACCTTCCAGCCGGGCGGTTCCCGAGCATAGTCGTACATCCGATCATACAGGGACGCGGTATTCTTGCCGAAGGGAAGGAAGCGCGTATGTGGATCAGCGACGACGACCGGCGTCTCGTCGTGCAGCTGAAGGTGAAGTTCTCCTTCGCCACGATCACGCTGCGCCTGAAGGACATCGTCGACGAACCGCCGGAGGAGATGCTTCAGCGCCCCACAAGGGGGAATTAGCGGAAAAAAGAAAGGGCCTCCAGAAATGGAGGCCCCTTACTGTGAGCGAATGCCCCTCCCTTACTCCACTTCGACCTCCGCCTCATTTCCGCGAATCATGTCACGGACTCGGCGTGCAGTGCTCGGGCTGATGACCTTCAATATGAAGTAGAATACCAAACCGATCGCGGCCAGCCACAATAGGGACATCAGCAACGAAAACGCAAAGCCCAACAAGCCAACGATCAACTTTAGGGCAACAATGCCAATAATGGCGAGGACTGAGTATCCTGCTAGTGTGCGAACCATCGGTAACTCCTGCTATATCTGTGTAGTTCCCATTACGAAGCTACGGTGAGGCTGGTTTCACAACAAGAGCGCGGAGAACAATGGAATCGGACGTCTTGATTGTTGGCGGTGGGGTGGTAGGAACCGCCTGCGCACGCGCCTTGGCGCGCCGTGGAGCATCGGTCACACTCGTCGATGCGGGACCAAAACCTGGATCGGCATCGCTTGCGGCCGCTGGGATGCTCGCGCCACTTGCGGAGGCGGGACCTGAGGACCCAATGCTAGGCATGGCTGTCAGAGCACGTGACTACTATGCGGAACTGGGACCGGCCCTCATCGACGAGGTCGGCATAGACATCGGCGTGCAATACGGAGGTATCCTCGAAGTTGCGTTTTCGGAGGCCGAGGTTACCGGGGTCAAGAAAGAAGTCGCATGGCATCGACAGTGCGGATTCGCAGCCGAATGGCTGTCAGCGGAAGAACTCCAGGAACTCGTTCCTGGAATCGCACCTGAGGCTTTGGGAGCTGCATATGCACCGGAGGACGGTGCCCTCAACCCGCTGGCATTGCTTCAAGCCCTTGCTAAAAGCGCGCAGGATGCCGGCGCCGAGTTCATCCGAGGCGAAGAAGTCAAAGAACTGTTGGTCGCGGAATCAGGCGTCACAGGGGTCCGGACGTCCGTGGGAGACCGCGGAGCTGGGATCGTGTTGATAGCCGGTGGCGCTTGGTCCGGGAAGGTTGCCGGTCTCCCACGCCCGCTTTCCGTCCAACCTGTGCGAGGCCAGATGGCAGCAATGAGCTGGCCCGACGAATGTCCGAAGATGATCGTGTATGGGGCTGGAGGTTACGTAATGCCACAGGCCGGTGGTGGTGTCGCCGGGTCGACTATGGAAAATGCCGGCTTCGAGGTAACGGTGACCGAGTCAGGGCTGGATCATTTACGATCGGTTGTGAAACAGCTTCTGCCAGCATTGGGTGACGTCCTCTTCAACAGAACTTGGGTGGGATTGCGACCGTGTACCCCCGACGGGCGACCGATAGTAGGGCCGGATCCGTATCTCTCAGGTCTGTGGTACGCCACGGGCCACGGAAGGACCGGTATTCTCCTTGCGGGCTATACTGGAGAGTTGCTTGCTCAACTCTATTTCGGGGAGGAGATAGAACTGGATCTCACACCAATCTCCCCGACAAGATTCTGGGACTGGCGCTGGCTTCAATCGCGAGGTAGAGCTACGTCCGAATAGGCTCATGCTGACCGTGATCCTGGCCGCCGCTGGATAGCGGAACCGACCTAAACTATCTTCCGGCCTCTCATGAAACCAAGCAGTAAATCCGGAACGCAACGGAAGCCACCTTGGCTCAAGGTGAAAGCGCCTGGGGGCAGCGATTACGTCTCCGTGAAGCGGATGGTGCGTGATCTTCGACTCAACACGGTTTGCGAAGAAGCCCACTGCCCAAACCTTGGCGAGTGTTGGGGCCACCGAACCGCGACATTCATCATTCTCGGTGATGTCTGCACAAGGAACTGCGCATACTGCGCGGTGGCACACGGCGCACCGCCTGAATACGACGAACAGGAGCCGGTACGTCTCGCGGAGGCTGCAGTCAACATGGAATTGCGGCACGTCGTAATCACCAGTGTCAACAGGGACGATCTCCCCGACGGAGGCGCCGAAATATTCGCCGGCTGCGTCGAGCAGATTCACCGGCGACTCCCGGAAACCACGGTTGAGGTCCTCGTACCAGACTTCGGCGGGTCGGACAAGGCGCTCTCGATCGTCCTCGATTCCAAACCGGACATCTTCAATCACAACCTCGAGACTGTAAGAAGGCTGTATCCGTTGGCCCGTCCCGGAGGGAAGTACATCAGGGCGTTGCGGTTGCTTCGACAGGCAAAGGAAAGGAGCCCTAAGCAGCTCACAAAGTCGGGGTTGATGTGTGGCATGGGTGAAGATTGGGACGAGCTTGTCGCGGCGATGCGTGCGCTACGCTGCGCCGGAGTGGACATCCTCACGGTAGGACAGTATCTCCGTCCGTCCGCAAAACACATTGCGGTTAGCCGATTCTACACTCCGGACGAGTTCGCCCTGCTGGAAGAACTCGGTAAATCGATGGGTTTCCGACATGTGGAGGCCGGTCCGCTCGTGCGTTCTTCGTACCATGCTTGGGAACAGGCTATTAGCGCCTCTGAAGAAGGGGCACCTTCGGCTTCAGATCGGGGATCAGTACATGTCTGACAGTTTTGACGTCATCGTTGTGGGTGGCGGCCCAGGCGGATACGCGTGCGCGATCCGCGCCGCTCAGTTGGGGAAAACAACCGCGTTAGTCGAGCGTGACAAACTCGGTGGCGTGTGCGTGAATGTGGGTTGCATACCGACAAAGGCACTATTGCACTCCGCGCACGTTGCGGAGCTAATCCGGCGCGATGCCAAGCAGCTTGGGATAGCAGTTGGTGACGTAACTCTCGACCTGGCGGCAGCGGTGAAGCGATCCCGCAGGGTTAGCGACCAGAACTCGAAAGGAGTTGCACTTCTCCTCGAGCAGAATGGTGTCAACATCATACCTGGCGAAGGGCAGCTGTTGGGTGGCGGCAAGGTGCAAGTTGGCAACGATACCTTCATTGCCAATTCAGCGATCGTCCTAGCTACCGGTAGCCGTGTAAAGGGCATTCCACAAATAGGCCTTGATATCGACGGAGACAGGGTCATTTCCTCCGATGAGGCGCTTTTCCTCAACGAGGTACCCTCCACTCTGGCGATCGTGGGCGCCGGCGCGGTCGGTATGGAATTCGCCGATATCTTCAACGCATTTGGCTCGAAGGTCTCGATCATCGAGATGCTTCCGCAAATTCTCCCGCTCGAAGATGCCGAATGCGCTGAGGCCGTGGCAAAGAGCTACAAGAGACGCAGAATCGACATGCTCGTTGGGGCTCAGATAACTGGCGTAGAGGTCGAGACAGACAGCGTCACTCTAACGTTGCAGGTCGAAGAGGAAGAGCGGTCTATCGAAGCAGAAAAGGTACTTCTCGCCGCGGGTCGCGCGCTCAACCTCGAGGGTGTTGGACTCGAGGCCGCGGGAGTGGCCATCAGCGATACCGGGTTCGTGAAAGTAGACGCAAATCTCCAGACCACGGCCGAAAACGTCTACTGCATCGGCGACATCGCAGGCCCACCAATGCTCGCGCACAAGGCGAGTCGCGAGGGGATCTTCGTTGCCGAACTAGTCGGGGGAGACAAGCCCCACGCGATATCGTACGACAATATCCCCAGCGTCACATATTGCAGCCCGGAGGTAGCCAGTACCGGTCTGACCGAAGCACAGTGCAGGGAACGAAGTCTGAGTTTCACCGTCGGTCGGTTCCCTTTTTCCGCGAACGGCCGAGCGAGAGCGTCCAAAGAAACCGACGGATTCGTCAAGATCATCCGCGATACGGAAACCGGTCAGATCCTGGGCGCACATATAGTTGCCTCTCACGCTAGCGAGCTGATCCCAGAGATCGTTCTAGCAAGGGAATACGATCACAAGGCCGAGGAGATAGAGCTTGCGATCCATGCGCACCCCACGCTTTCTGAGGCAACCGCGGAGGCGGTATTGGATTCATTGGGACGGGCGATACATCAATAGAAGTGGGAGGAGGTGAGGAGAGGGAGTGGGGGAGGTGATGAGGAAAATCCCGCTATCGTTCGACAGCTCTCAAAGCGCCAGTCGAAATCCAAAGCGATGCGCAGATACGCCGGTGAGATCACGTTCCTGGTAAGCGTAGTCGAGAGAGAAATCCGCTACTGACAGACTAACACCGTAGGTCATTCGCGAGTATATCGAACCAGCCGGTGCGGAACCGTACGCGGCTCTCGCGAATAACCCGACCCCACTAACGACTATCCCACCTTCGCCACCGACCACGATGCGCATGTCTTCCCGGTCAGGCCACTGAAGCTCCACTGTGGACAGCAACCTGAAGGTCTCCAGCGGATCGACATAGTTCCACGTCATTGCTACACGTGTGAGCCGCGGCATTGATATGCCCTCCCCGTACCCCCCCCAACGGCCCCCGATGTTCTGCATTGATAATCCGAGTGCCATTATGTCGAATATGGCAATTGCCAACCCAGCGTCAGCGCTGAACGCACTCTCTGGTGAATCGTCGACAATCCGACGTACATACTTTCCACTGCCCGCAATTGCTATGATTCCAAACCTGTAGACCAACGAACCAACGCCTGCGTACTCGCGTGCGTCCACGCCGGCCGGGATACCTGTGATGGGATGTGCACTCGGATCGCTTCCGAACCTGTAGCGAACGACGCCCAAGCCGAGATCGAATTGACGGAGTCGCCAGGCAAGTGCTCCCGACGCAAGACTCCCATCCGACGGCAATGTCCTATATGCACCCTCGAGGCCAATGTGTTGGATCGTGGCAATGCCCGCCGGATTGGCGAAGACAGCACCGGCGTTTCCCACAAGTGCACCGCCCGCGCCATTCAACCCAGCGCTTCGCACAGAGCCTGGATGAGAGAGTGTTACAGCTGGTGAGCTTACCGACGGCTGTGCTGCCGCGGGCTTGGCGGTGCAGGTGCAGGTGACGAACACCATCACAAACACGGCGACGGCGTGAGGACTACACCATCCGTCAGCCGGTCGAGGCATTCACCGAATCCGGATGACGTTGAGTCGAGCCGCTTCTTCCTCCAGCGGATCTCCTTCGGAATCCACGAGCTGCACGGTAAACCCAGCCTGACCGCCGCCTTGGACAACACTGAAGTAAGCGCCAGACCCTCCTCCTACAGTTGCGCTCACGTCGAAGATTCCTCCGTTGAACTCGGGAGGCACAATCGGGAACGGCCTGTCGAAGAGGGATCGATCTTGCGAGTGTAGGGATGCATAGGTCTCGCGGAAATTCCACGTCTTGTAACGTAGCCTGTCGGGAATCTCGTTTATGTCGGGGTGATCCGAAACGTAGTTGGCAAGGAACCAGTCGGAGAGCAGTTTCGACATCGGTTCGCCTGTTGCGGCTACCACATTCTCAGTGCTGGTCAAATCCGTCTCAGACAAACGCCTCAGCACGTTGAGTCCGAATTGGTCGACCAGCCAGCGTAGGAAGAGCCAACCAGCGCCGCGTTCCTCGAGCGTGCCGGTTCCTTCGGAATAGAGTAGGTAGTAGCTCGCCGGATCCCTCAGATATGTGTAACTGTTGTACAGATCACCTAGAGAAAACGCGGTGAAGCGATCCGTCTGTCCCAAAGCCTCGAAATGCAGCGCTGCAAGCTCTTCGGCCATATGTGACATTGATTCATTCAACCACGTCACCTCCGAGTTGCCTGCGCGAACAACCACGTGCTGATGAAAGTTGATCATGTGCTGCAGCTCGTGGATGAACGTTACCGGAACGATGCGTGTTACCCTAGCAACCGTATGGTCACAGGTCAGAGTTCCGTTCGGGTCTGGCACGATTGCATAAAACAGCTCCGCCTGATTCGACCGGTTGTCACCCTCAGCCATGGGGTCGATATCGAGTGGGAAGAAAAACCCCGTGATGAACGACTGCGAGCACTGTGACGTCTCGGTCATTCCGTTTACTATGGGCGTGAACAGAATCAAAACGTGTCCGTTCCGATCGAGATCTGACTCCGAACCAAAAGCTCTCGTCGCAACGCGATAGAGCTCACGGTCGAACACCGAACCCAACTCCTGGAAGTCCTGTGCGGCCAGACCTCCTACTGGAGCGTCAATGTCTTGATAGATGAGGGCACGATCGCCCACATATTTGACCTCCGCGGTGACTTCGGCGAAGTCGGCTTCTTGCGAACAGGTCACCTTGTCGCACACACGAAAATTCCTGCGATCTCCTATTTCTATGTCGAGCAATACTGGTGCAGCAGCTATCTCGCGAGCTGACAGCGGCTGCCTGGGCCTTTGCGCAAGCTCTGCCTCAAACCCTCGTAGGTGGTCGTCAAACCTATTTGTGATGGGACGTGCTCCAGCCACGGTCTTTGTCACCGGGAACGTAGCAGAGGCTGCATCCCCCATGAGTCGGAACCACACAGTCTCTCCCGGGACTCCTGACACCAGTTGTGGTGCCAGTAAATACTCCGCTCCGGACGGTCCTGCTGAAGGAAAGGTGGCGCAGTCGGCAATGGCGCCCGGTTTCGCACTGAGGTACTCGCCCGCGTCGAGCAGCAGATCATTCCCTGACCCGACAAAAGCCCCGGTTACAACACTTGGCGGCGAAATGCCAACGCGCACCGAGATTGCCACCGGTCCCGGTACGAGACAGTTCGGGGCAAACACCGCGAGAGTGTTCCCGGTCGGGGAGGGGGCAGCGATCTCACCCGGCGAGCCATTGAACTCCACGACTGTGGAATCCGTCAGGTGTGTCCCCTGAATGACAAGGCGCTCTCCGCCGGTAAAGGTTGGGGGAGTAACCACGTCGATTGTCGGAGCGCTCACCGCATCAGCCTCAAACGTTACCGCTGCGTCGGTCTTTCTGACGAGCAATGCCCTTACATTGTAAGTGCCCGCTGACGGACCAAGCGTAAGGTATACGTGAGCCAATCCAGTGCCGTCGGTTACGGTCACCGTATCGGATAGTTCCGCACCGGAGCCTTCTATCACCGACCATCTGACTTGCTCTCGTGGGACCTCGGACCCATCCTCTGCGGTCACCGCTACCGAAAACGGCACTGCCAGCCGATTCCCAGCAGTCGCGCTCTGGCCGTCCCCATTCTCCTTCTCGATCTGAGCCGGCTCCGGCAGGTCGAATCCATCGCCGCAGGCAGCGAGAACAGTTATCGCAGTTAAGATCAAGGCACCGGTTGTACGAATAGCCAACCTCTCCTCCGATGTAGAGTCTGATCCATGATACCGGAAATCCGCACTGGCGTTCCAAGCAAAAAGTCCTCGCGTAACCCCCGGCGGTATCACAACATACGGCGTTTTCGAGCGTTTTGACAATGCCCATCGCGCCGGGTAGCTTATGTCTGTGAAAGCTCAAAAAACCCCACCGGGGGCGGGCCGTCGAACGCTCCGATGGGTCGCTATCTCGTTAGAAAATCCACCATCGCCTGGCTCAGTCACCTACTTTCGGGCGCTAGGGCGTGGTATGCGATGACTTTCGTCCACCTACATACGCACTCGGAATACTCCCTCCTCGACGGCGCGAACAGGATTCCCAATCTCGTTCAGAGGGTGACGGAACTCGGCATGGACAGCTTGGCCGTTACCGACCACGGCAACCTTCATGCCGCATGGCGGTTCTACGCGGAGGCCAAGGCTGCCAAGATCAGGCCCATACTCGGGTTCGAGGCCTACGTGGCATTCGGATCCCGACACGCCAGAGAAAAACCGCATAATGCACCAGCGCAATACTCCCATCTAGTTCTGCTGGCCAAGAATCGCGCCGGTTACAAAAACCTCTGTCGCTTGTCGTCGCTCGGGTATCTCGAAGGTTTCTATCGCCGCCCTCGCATAGATCGGGAGTCCATTGAGCAATACAGCGAAGGACTGGTATGTCTCGCCGCGTGCCTCTCCGGCGAGGTATCTCTCTGGCTTCGGCGGAGCAACTTCGAGGAGGCAAAACGGTCTGCAACGTGGCTCGCGCAAACGTTCGGACCAGACGGTTTTTGGCTCGAGGTACAGGATCATGGCATACCAGACGAGCGAATCGTCCGGGACGGGATGCTGCAGCTTGCGGACGAACTCGGACTGCCCGTAGTGGCCACAAACGATGCTCACTACCTCGAACGAACGGACCACCAAGCGCACGATTGCTTATTGGCCATCGGAACCGGGAAAGACCTCGACGACCCGGATCGATTTCGATTCCACGGACAGGAGAGCTACGTAAAATCCGAAGCAGAGATGGCGGAGCTCTTCAAAGACCGGCCGGATACTCTGGAGAATACGCAGCGTGTAGCCGACCTATGCGAATTCGACTTCGAACAGCAGTACTACGTGCCGGAATTTCCGCTGCCTGAGGGGAAAACCTCGGAAGACGACCTGCTTATTGAGCTCGCGACCGAAGGAACAAGACGACGGTACGGAAATCCCCCCCCGGATGAAGTCCAGGAACGTCTCGATTACGAGCTGGGAGTTATCACGCGACTGGGTTATTCCGGTTATTTCCTCATCGTCCACGACTTCATCAAGGCCGCTCGGGAACGAGGTATACCTGTGGGGCCGGGACGCGGCTCAGCTGCTGGTTCGATCGTCGCCTACGCACTCGACATAACGACCGTTGACCCGCTCAAGTTCGACCTGCTTTTCGAACGGTTCCTGAACCCCGAACGCGTCTCGATGCCCGACATTGATGTCGATTTCTGTTTTGAGCGTCGGGGTGAGATCATCGAGTACGTACGAGAGCGGTATGGTAGACGCAGCGTCGGCCAGATCATCACGTTTGGAACCCTCAAAGCGCGCGCCGCCGTGCGCGACATAGCACGCGTGCTTCAGGTGAGCCTCACCGACGCAGACAAGATCGCAAAGTTGATTCCGTCAGCACCTGGATATTCGCTATCCGTGGCAGAGGCGGCTGAGAAGGTGCCCGAACTCGCTGATCTCGTGAGACAGGATTCAACGCTCGAGAGGCTGGTTGATCTTGCACAGCGGGTAGAGGGACTGTCCCGACACGCTTCAGTGCACGCCGCCGGAGTAGTGATAGCCCCCGGGCCGTTGGATGAGTATGTGCCAGTGTGCACTCCCCCGCAGCGCGGGAACAATGAAGCGCAGAACGGAGGCGAGTCACTCATAACGCAATTTGACATGATCGCCCTGGAAAAGGTCGGCATGTTGAAAATGGATTTCCTCGGGCTGAGAACGCTCACGGTCATCCACGATGCGACAGAGATGATTCGCCAACGCCACGAGATCGAGATCGATTTTGACGAAATCGACCTCGACGACCCAAGAACGTACGAGCTCCTTCGCGCGGGGCGCACGGCCGGGGTTTTTCAGTTCGAATCGGCTCTCGGCACCGACATGCTGCACCAGCTTCGTTGTGACAAGTTTGACGACCTAGTTGCGACGAATGCGCTTGTCAGGCCGGGCCCGCTCGATTCCGGCATGCACAACGTGTACATCCGCAGAAAGCGCGGACAGGAAGAGACACGGTACCAGCTTCCCGAACTACGCGAAGTACTAGAGCCGACATATGGTGTGATACTCTATCAGGAACAGGTGATGCGAATCGCCAACGTCCTGGCGGGGTTTTCACTTGCGGAAGCCGACGTTCTCCGAAAGGCAGTCGGGAAGAAGGACTCGGACCTGATCGAGCGAGAGTTGGAGACTTTCGTCGAGCGTTGTGTTGAGCGCGGCCATCAACGATCTATAGTCGAGGATATTGCCTCGCAAATCAAGACTTTTGGCCGCTACGGATTCAACAAATCGCACTCCGTTGCGTATAGCATAATCTCCTTCCAAACCGCATGGTTGAAAGCACACCATCCTGCCGAGTTTTTGGCTGCCCTGCTCTCCTCGGAGATAGGCGACACCGATAAGGTCGTTACTTACATCAATGAAGCCAGGGAGATGGACATACGTGTCCTGCCACCTTCAGTGAACGAGTCGGGTTGGAAGTTCACGGTCACCGGTGACAGGGAGATCCGCTTTGGACTCGGTGCGATTCGACATGTGGGGCGTGCTGCGATCGACTCTATCATCGAGGCGCGCGAGGCGGACGGTGCTTTCGCTAGCCTAGGGGAATTCTGCGAAAGGATAGACCTCAGGGTATGCAACAAGCGCGTGTTCGAATCGCTGATAGCCGCTGGAGCGCTCGACCAACTGGGTGGACACCGTGCTCAACTGAACGCCGGATTGGAAACTGCATTTGCAGAAGCGCAGCTGCGCCAGGCTGAAGAGAGCGCCGGACAGGCGAGCCTGTTCGGCGAAACACCAGACGCTCGCCCTTCCACCGGCAGCGAAGATTTGCCGGACGTGCCAGCGTGGTCAGAGGGCGAACGACTGACCAAAGAAAAAGGCGTGATAGGATTCTTCATCTCCGGACACCCGCTGGAACGCTATCGCGAGGAGGTGCAGCTATTCAGCACGCGCACCACCGCAACGTTGGGCACGTGGAGTGAACATCAGGTTTCCGTTGCCGTGGTGGTCACTACTGTGAAGCGAAGGGTGAGTAAGAAAACGGGCTCGGAATACGCTCGCCTCACACTGGAAGATTTTCACGGGACCGCAGAGGCATTGGTTTTTCCAGAGTCCTGGAGTAAGCTTTCCAACATCATCGTGGCAGACAATGCCATGCTCTTGACAGGTTCATACAGCACTCGCGATCGAGGCGAAGACAGGGCCCCCTTTATTGTTGAGGAAGCGGAACCGCTTGCGGGGCTCCGCGAGTCCGGGGCGGTTGGCCTCGAAGTCGTATGGCGCAACGGGATGACCGACGGAGACGAAGTTGCACGCGGCATGGCAGCACTATGTTCGTCTCACCCTGGGCGTGCGCCCGTTTTTGTCTCGTGGATCGACGGTGATGGAGCAGAGACACGCCTGAGGGCAAGGAAGATCGCAGTAGATTTGAGTGAACCGTTTCTCAATGCCGTCAGGGAGTTGGTTGGAGAAAACCGAATTAGGCTGGTTAATGCGAGGTAGGTGATATCGTGGCAGGCGTAGCCTTCCAGGCAGAATTCGAAAAACCCATCCTCGAGTTGGAACGACAGATTGCGCACTTGCGACGTCTTGCCGAAGATCGCAAGCTCGACGTCAAAGAGGAAATCGAGCCGCTCGAGGCGAAACTCGAGGCTTTGCGGCGCGACATTTACGACCGCTTGACACCGATACAGAAAGTGCAGGTAGCTCGGCATCCGGAGCGGCCATACACCAACGATTACATAAAGATGCTGTTCACCGACTTCATTGAGTTGAAAGGTGACCGCCTCTTTAGAGACGATCCGGCCATCGTGGGAGGTTGGGCACGATTTCACTGTCAACCGGTTGTGGTGATTGGTCAACAGAAGGGACGCGACGCGAAGGAGAATCTGTTACGGATGTTCGGGTGTGCGCACCCCGAAGGATACCGCAAGGCGCTACGCCTCATGCACATGGCAGAACGATTCCATGCGCCCGTTATCTCCCTGGTCGATACGATGGGTGCGTACCCGGGAATTGGAGCGGAAGAACGCGGGCAAGCTTCCGCAATAGCTCAAAACCTCGAGGAAATGGCGGCCCTGCGGACCCCGATAATAACTGTCATCATCGGAGAGGGTGGATCTGGGGGAGCGCTTGCACTGGCGCTCGCAGACCGCGTACTGATGCTGGAACATGCCGTATACTCTGTAATCTCCCCCGAAGGGTGTGCGGCGATCCTCTGGAAAGATGCTGCCCACAAAGAACGAGCTGCCGATTCGCTTGGCCTCACCGCTCAGCGACTGTTCGATCTCGGCCTCGTAGACGAGATAGTACAGGAACCTGCCGGTGGAGCGCACACCGATCCTACCGGAGCCGCAGCATTTATCGACGTAGCCCTGGAAGAGCACTTGAACGAGCTCGTAAAGCAGAAGCCCGACAAACTCCTTCGCACTCGTGCGGAGAAATACTACAACATGGGCGTCTTCGCCGAGGGCTGAGTTGGCCGAGTTGATCGAAGTCCAGTTCAAGGGCAATAGGCGGGAGTGCTTCTCCTGGGATAATGAACATCCCCTAGCGCCAGGCGATTCCGTCATCGTCGAGTTGGAGCGCGGGCGTGATCTGGGACAGATCACCGCTGTCGGTGATGCGGCCACAAAGAAATGCGGGATGCGCTGCAACGGCGAAGCAGGGCCAAATGGGGAGAAAGAAGTTAGAAAGATCCTGCGCGCTGCTTCTGAGGAAGACACGCACCTCCATATCGAGCTGCGCAAGGGAGAGCAAGAGGTCAAACAGGCCGTTATTGAGCGCGTCAAGCAGCACGGCTTGGTGATGAAGGTCTGCGACGCAGAGTGGCAGTGGGACCGGAAGAAACTCACCATCTATTTCACTGCCGAAGCTAGAGTCGATTTTCGTGCATTGGTCCGCGACCTGGCCGGCCTGTTCCGCACGCGAATAGAGCTTCGACAGATTGGTGCGCGCGACGAAGCCAAGCGTCTCGATGGAGTGGGTCGTTGCGGTCGCCGCTTCTGCTGTGCCTCATGGCTGTGCAACCTCAAGCCAGTCAGCCTGGCGTTGGCGAAGGATCAAAGACTGTCGCTCAATCCGTCGCAGATCTCAGGAGGATGCAGTCGCCTGCTCTGCTGTCTGCGCTACGAACACGACTTCTACGCCGCGAGCCGTAAGCGTTTCCCGAAAGAAGGGCGCCCCATTCGCACAGCGAATGGTTCGGAGATGGTTGTCTCGGTGGACATACTGCGCGACCGTCTTCTACTCAAGGACGAAGACGGAGCGACGCGCACGGTGACACTGCAGGAACTGCGCGAAGAGGTTGAACTGCTCAAGAGCCCCAAGGCGGATAAGTCTACCAAGCCGCCGTCGACCTTGGTGAGCTTCGACGAAGGAAACGAACAGATCACAACGGAAGAGGCGGTAGAAGCTGTGACTCCCCGAAAGAGGCGTCGGAGGCGGAGACGGGGTCGACGAAGTAGGGGGAAGAACCAGGACGATCAACCGAAATCTCCTGGCAATAGAAAAGAACCTGGGCCGGAAGACGCTAGTGGCGGATAAGTTTTACATAACGACGGCGATCGACTACTCCAACGGCGAACCACATCTCGGGCACGCTTTCGAGAAGATCGGCGCCGACTGTATAGCGCGGTATCGTAGACTCCGTGGACAACACGTGTATTTCGTGATCGGCATGGACGAGCACGGTCAGAAGGTCGCACAAGTTGCCGATGAACGTGGCATCGATCCACAGACCTGGGTCGATGGTATTGCCGAGAAGTTCGAGCAGGCTTGGCGGGAGCTTTCGATAAGTCACACTGACTTTATGCGCACCACCGAGGACCGGCACAGACGCACGGTACATGAGTTGTGGCGACGAATTCAGGACGCGGGAGAAATCGAACGGGGAACCTACCGTGGCCTGTATTGTGTCGGCTGCGAGGCATTCAAGCCTGAGAAGGACCTGGTGGACGGTAAATGTCCAACCCACCCAACCCGCGAAGTGAAGTGGGTTGAGGAACCAAACTTCTTCTTCCGGCTGGGGTCGTTCAGTGAGCGTCTTCTGAAGTTCTACGAAAAGACGTACGGCAGCGATCAGGCCTTTGTGCGACCAAAATCGAAGTTCAACGAGGTCCGCAACGTCGTCCAAGACTGGGACGACGAATACGTGATGTCCGTGAGTCGCGCATCAGTACCTTGGGGTATTCCGTGGCCAGGAGATAACGATCACACCGTGTATGTCTGGGCAGAAGCGCTAATCAACTATCTGTCCGCGACTGGCTTCCCCGATGAGGGGTGGGACGAAATCTGGCCCGCTGACCTCCACGTTATAGGTCCGGACATCCTTCGGTTCCATGCGGCGTTTTGGCCGGCAATGCTCATGGCCGCAAAGCTCCCATTACCTGGTGGCGTGTGGTGTCACGGTTGGGTCAACACGTCCGGTGCTCGGTTCTCCAAAAGCGCTGGTGTCACCGTATCGCTCAGGGACGCCGTCGATAGGCACGGTGCGGATGCCCTTCGTTATTTCTTGCTGAGAGAAGTACCCTGGGATGCCGATGGCAATTTCGCCTTGGAAAGGTTCGATGCTCGGTATTTGTCAGAGCTGGCCGACGGATACGGCAACCTCGCTAGCCGCATTCTGGCAATGATCAATCGCTATCGGGGCGGCACCATTCCGGCGGTAGAATCTGAAACGGAGTTGGATCTCGTTGGCGTTCAGGTGGTCGGTGACTACAAATCCACGATGGACGCGCAGCTACTTCACGAAGGTGGCTCGGTGGCTTGGCAGCTGGTGACACGAGCGAACCAGTTCGTCGAAGAACAGGCGCCCTGGGCAGTCTTCAAGGAAGGCAGAACGGAAGATCTCGAACTAGTACTCGGATCGCTGGCAAAGGCTCTCGCGAGAATCACACTCATGGCAACCCCTTTCATGCCCAACAAAACTCAGCTGGTATGGGAGGCACTGGGCTTTACGTCCAAAGTCGAATCGGCTGTATGGAAGGACCTCGAGAACCCAGCCGTCGCAGGCAACACCGTGGCCAAGCTGGCACCACTGTTTCCGAAGCCAGAACATGCGTCATAAGTCGTTGCCATAAAACACGTTACACACGACCCGCAAATATGTGACATTTTACCTTGACAGGCTCTGGGCGATGGGCCTAACTTCTCCCCGCGACAGATTGTCCAATTGTGTAGTTCTTGACGTGTGACGTTTGTCGCGGATTCTTGCCTATCAAGCTAGCTTTCGAAGTTGCCGAAACTCAGATAGACGCTGACGAAGAGCCAGACCATGGGAAGCCGGAATTGATGCCGAAGCAGCGATGGACGATCGTTGTTGTGCCGCCTGAGGCGGGGGAAACCAGATCCATGCGGATTTCGTTGACCTGGCTTCGTGTTGGCTTCGGCATCTTGGCAGTGTGCGGGTTGATTGCGGTTGGCGTTGGGTACGCCGCTGTCTCGAAGGCAGTTGCCCTTTCCCAACTTGATCGTCTCGAACGCCGTAACGAGCTACTGTCGGAAGAACTGACGCGAGCGGAACAGATCCTCGCCGTCGTCGGGGACTCGATCGCGCGCATCCAAGACAGAGATCGCACGATGCGCCTTCTCGCTGGCCTCGTTCCCACTGACCCTGAGGTACAACAGGCCGGAATCGGCGGCCCCATCGGCGAGTGGACTGAAGAGGAGCTTCGGTTGGCGGAGGGCGCCGCTGGGCAGCGCGCCCTCAACATGCGCACTGATCTGGATGCGTTGGTACGCCGCGCAAACATCTTGGCTGGTTCATTCGGAGTAGCTCTGGACACTCTGAACGACAGAGTTGAGCTGTTGCGACGCACACCGTCAATTGAGCCAACCGTCGGATTTCAGATAAGTCATTTTTCGGATCAGCGTATGCATCCGATTCACCATGTGGTGTTGCCGCATGAGGGGTTGGACATTGTGGCCGACGTAGGTGCTCCAGTTCTTGCGCCAGCAAGAGGCAGAGTTGAGAGGATCTTTAACAACGGTGGATACGGCCTCATGGTAGTGATCAATCACGGCACTGACTTGATGGGGCGGCAAGTCAAGACTAGA
>JBDHHK010000045.1:0-23393 GCA_039589395.1 Gemmatimonadota bacterium | reverse complement strand
CTCGTCGATCTTCTCCTCGAGCAGGGGTACTATATCGAAAAGGTCGCCCACGATACCCACGTCGGCAACGCTGAAGATAGGCGCTGCGGGATCCTTGTTGATTGCTACGATGTACGCTCCGCCCTTGACGCCACCCATATGCTGGAATGAGCCGCTAATTCCGACAGCAATGTACATCTTGGGTTTGACGCTCAACCCGGAGGTCCCAACCTGGCGGCTCTTGGGAAGCCAATTCTTGTCCACTACCGGACGGGAGCAGGCCACAGAAGCACCCAGAGATTCTGCCAAGGAATCGATGATCTCGAGGTTCTCTTCCTCCTCGATACCACGGCCCACAGCGACCAGAATGTCAGCCTGTGTGATGTCAACGTCTCCGGAGTCAGGAGTAATCGTCTCCACGAAGCGGCGTCCGACAGCGACCTCGGCGGGCACTTCCTCAGACTCCACCGATCCGCCTACGCCCGGCGCCTCTGCCGCCTGGAATGAGCCAGGCCGCAGAGTGAGCACGTAACCATTGTCTCTCGGCTTCGCCTTGACCCGTGCATGCGCCTTACCGCCATACATCGTACGCACCGCCGTTATCCCATTCTCGACAGACTCTATCGCGATGAGATCTGTGAGAAGCGGGCGTCCCAGCTTGACGGAGAGTGCCGGTGCGAGGTCCATGCCATTGTTCGTATGCGCCAGAAGCACCAGCGTAGGGTTCATGCTTTCGATGAAAGGCACGAGGAGTGCTGCGGCCACTTCTCCATCGAACACTTCGAGTTGAGCGTCGTCGAACACGTGCACCGAGTCGAACGCTTGGGCCAATGTCTCAGCATGGCCGGAGACATCCTTGCCTAAGAGAGCAGCTGCGACCTTATCACCACCGTTTGCACGCGCCGCTTGTGCAAGCTCAAAAGCGTTGTCGTCGATCTCGCCTCCAGTGAGCCCCACGACTACAAGATGGTCGGCCATGATCAGAGTCCTCCCTGTTCACGCAGCTTAGCCACGAGTTGCTCAACCATCTCCTCGTCGTCACCCTCGAGCATTTCGGCCCCTTCGCCTTTTGGTGGCAGGAACAGCTCTTCGACCGTCACCATCGCGCCCTCCGTCCCGACAGCCGCAACATCGAGACCAAGATCTCCCGCGCCCTGCACCGGGATCTCCATGCTCGATACCTTGCGAATGCCGCGTATAGAGACGTATCGCGGTTCGTTGAGGCCGGTTTGTACGCTTACCAGCGCCGGCAGGTCCAATTCGACGACACGCTCGAGGCCGCATTCAACTTCGTGTGCCACCTTCGCCTTGCCTCCCTCGACTTTGAGGTCGGTAGCGAGCACGACCTGCGGTATACCCAACATGGCGGCGAGCGTGCCTCCCAGCTGGCCACTCGAGCGATCGCTCGACACAGCGCCGGTAAGCACCAGGTCAAAGGGGCGTGCCGAAACGGCCTTGTGGAGAATTGTGGCGATGCCGTGTGCGTCCGATCCATCGAACGCCGAGTCCATGAGGTGCACCGCTTCATCGGCACCCATGGCCAGAGCTCGGCGCAGAACCTCCTCGTCGTCCTCGCCACCAATGGTGATGGCGGTGACCTTTCCTCCGTGTTCCTCTTTCAACGCCAACGCGGCTTCGATCGCGAAATTGTCCCATTCATTGATTCCGTACGCCAGATCGCGCTCCTCGATGCCGGTGCCAGAACGGTCGATCTCGACTTCCAACTCCGCGGTGTCGGGAACGCGCTTCACGCAGACGATTATCTCCATTTATCCTCCAATACCCGACTCAA
The DNA here is from genome assembly GCA_039589395.1 of Gemmatimonadota bacterium. Taxonomy (GTDB): domain Bacteria; phylum Gemmatimonadota; class Gemmatimonadetes; order Gemmatimonadales; family GWC2-71-9; genus JBDGYW01. The sequence continues at coordinate 21,622 of JBDHHK010000045.1, read as the reverse complement.
CATGCTAATCGGTCGGCTGTTCTTGTGCGTCGATCGTACGTTAGGTGCCGCCGTTTGTGCTGGCACGATGAACCAGCTCGGCTAGATCCAAGACCTCTATCTTCCCTTCGCGGCCGGCGGTCTTGACCGCGTCCTCGAGGTTGATGAGGCAGAAGGGACAGGCGGTTACGACCACGTGCGCTCCTGCGTCATCTGCCATCTGGAGGCGCTTCTCACCCATGCGAGACTCCGACTCGCCCTCGTAAAAAAGGTAGAGAGACCCGCCTCCGCAGCAGAAACTGCGGTTCTTCGACCGCTCCATCTCCACCAACTCCACGCCAAGTGCGTTTAGCACTTGGCGTGGGGCCTCGTACTCACCGTTGTGGCGTCCGAGATAACATGGGTCGTGGAAGGTATAACGTCGGCCATCCTTGAGTGGTCTCAGCTTCAGCTTACCAGTGACGTGTAACTCGGCCAGCCGCTGGGTATGGTGCTGTACTGGTTTGCTGAGATGGTATCCGCAGTTGTGCAATGCGTTATATGCGTGCGGGTCGCAGGTCACCACACGCTTGAACTCACGTTCCTCCAACGCCTTGAGGTTTTGGTTGCGTAGTGTCTCGAACAAACCCTCTTCGCCAATACGCCGAGCTTCGTGACCGGAGTCTACTTCGTCTTTGCCTAGGGTTGCGCACTTGTCGCCGGCCTGGATAAGCACCTCGGCGAATGCGCGCGATATGTCAATAATGCGCGGATCGTACGCCGCACAGCTGTCGGTGAAGATCAGAGTGTCGGTCTCGCCACCCTTCTTGAGTACTTCGACATCCAGCGCGTCTTCCTTCTCTCCGACCCAGTCGCCACGCTTGCGTGCCATCTTGCCGTAGGGGTTGCCGTGCTTCTCGAGTGCCGCGAGAGGCTTTTGAAGCGAGGTCGGGACACGTCCCTCATCGACCAGAAACCGGCGCATGTCGACGATCTTGTCTACGTACTCGATGAGGACCGGACAGGCCTCCTCGCATGCTCCGCACGTCGTGCACGCCCAGAGCTCCTCCTCGCGCACGACCTTTCCCACCAACTCGGGCCGTTTGTCTTGGGCAACCGGCTTGCCCAGTACCGGATAACTTTCGTACGCGAGATCGCGGCAGTTGATGCTGATCATTCGCGGGGATAGCGGTGTGCCGGTCGCGTACGACGGGCAATGATCGGTGCACCGCCCACAATCGGTGCAACTATAAAAGTCGAGGACGTGCTTCCAAGTGAAATCCTCGAGTTTGCCTACCCCTAGCTGCTCCAAATCGTCCAGGTTCTCGACACCATGGCGCGGGGGCTTGACGCGGCCGACCGGCTGAAGATTCAGTAAAAAGACGTTTGGTAACGCCGACAACACATGGAAGTGCTTCGAGAGCGGCAAGTAGCAGAGGAAGAAGAGCAAGGCGACGTTGTGCACCCAGAAGCTCGTTACGTGGAGATTCACCAGCAGCGAGTCGGACCCTCCCCCCACCGTGACCGACACAAACGAAGCGAGGGGGAGCGCGGCGCCCACAGGTGTTTCGAGCGACGCCATCCAACTGCCCTCGTAGACCGAATCGGCGATCATGAGCAGCGAGATGAGGCCGAGAATGAGGTATGCCTCGTGGCCGTGGCTCTTGCGGGCGTGGCGGTCGTTATACCGCACGGGTTTGAACGCCGCGCGCCGTATCGCTGCGACGATACAGCAGGCCAAAACGACTAGCGCAGTGTAATCCTTGAGAGTTGCGTACCAGTCGCCGAGGGCGCCGCCGAAGCCCGGTAGGTGAAACTCCGACGTGAACCCCTCGCCCATGAGCGTAAGCGACCGCAAGGATAGGATTAGAAATCCGAAGAAGATCAGTATGTGCAGCAATCCGGCGAGCAGGTACCTCGGCTGGCGCGACTGGCCGAATCCAATAACGAGCAGCTTCTTGAGGCGGTCGGCAACGCGATCGCCGCGGGGGTCAGGGCCTGCATATCTGAGAACTGCGGCCCGTTTCCACAGGATGAAACAAAAAACGCCGAGTGCGGCGATCAGCAGGACCAGGTGAATAGCCGGCGCCGGCAAGCCCAAGACCTGCTGCGATGCGGGTGCGAGAGATGTCGGTATTTGCGCTGTCATCAAAGATCTGGCCTGGGCTTAATCGCGTCGGTACAAGCGCTCTCCTACCTCGCTGGGCATGTACCTCGTTGGTGACGCGCGGAAGGTAGCAGGAGCGAAAGGGGGGGGGCAAGGCGCGTTAGTGGAGCGGCTAGACCAACCGGGAAAGTATGGTCGAGGCGCTCGCATCAAACAGAAAATCTGCCATGTCGTCCAGTGGCGTTTCACCAATGTTGATGATGATCAGTTTCGCACCTCTCTGCTTTGCAACGACGGGGAGCTGGGCCGCTGGTTGGACGACGAGTGAGCTTCCCAATACAAGAAACGTGTCGCATTCGGCGGCGGCCTCCGCAGCCTCATCGAGAGCTTCTGCGGGCAATGACTCACCGAAAAAGACAACATCTGGTCTGATCAATCCGCCGCAACTGCATTTGGGAGGGAGTTCGCTGCTGAGGAGCTGGAAGGCTTCGTCCATGCTCACCGCAGACGAGCAGTTCACGCAGTAGAAGCGTCGGGTGTTCCCGTGTAACTCGATCACTCGCTGCTGTCCTGCTTCGTGATGGAGCCCGTCGATGTTTTGTGTAATCACGGCCTGGCACTTTCCCTGACTCTCCATCTGTGCCAGTGCATAATGTCCCTCATTTGGCTGCGCCTTCTGCAGGATTGGGTACCGCACGTCGCGGAAGAACCGCCAGTAGTACGACGGATCGTGTAGGAAGTAATTGATGTTCGCGTACTTGCCCGGGTCGTATTCGCTCCAAAGACCTCCGGCGCCACGATAAGTGGGGATGCCGCTCTCCGCGGAAAGGCCGGCGCCTGAGAATGCGACGATGTTGTTTGAGTCGCTGACGATGGCTTTTACTTTCTCGATTGCTCTTTCCGACACGGATTCCTCTACCGTTGTTTTTACGCCTGGTGATTGATTAGATGCCTACATAGTATACGACCACGCTTGTCGGTACAGGTATTTCACTCCTGCGAGAGGTTTGCCCGACATGAACGGCTCTCGGTTGTTTTCGATTCTTCTCTTGCCATTGCTCGGAATTTCAGCGCTACCAGGCAGCGCTTTTGCGCAGGCACGGGCTCGCCCTAACATCGTGCTGATGTTTCCGGACAATCTTGGCTGGGGTGAGGTCGGAGTATACGGTGGTGTCAGAGGAGTCCCGACGCCCAGCATCGATCGCATCGCGGACGAAGGAATTCGGCTGAACAACTTCAACGTCGAAAACTCCTGTACGATCTCACGTCTCGCGCTATTGACGGGACGCTACGCTATCCGGACAGGCGGTGATCACATTGACGGCGTGACGCTCTGGGAGGTAACGCTTGCAGAGGCGCTGCAGTCGGTGGGATACGCGACCGCGCTTTTCGGTAAGTGGCATTTGGGTGGCGAAGATTGGGAAGGGCGTCGCGGGCCGACCAATCAGGGATTTGAAGAGTGGTACGGCATTCCTGGCACGAGCCACACCGCCCAGTTCACGAGTTTCGAGAACTTCGACACGACGACAATGAGGATTCCTTACATCTGGGAAGGCAGGGTTGGCGAGCAACCGCAAAGGGTGAAGCCCTATGACATGGACACGCGTCGGACAGTGGACCGAGAGGCCGCGGAGCGCGGAATCGAGTTCATGGAGCGGAATGTGAGAGCGGGCCGCCCCTTCTTCTTCTACTATCCACAGACACAGATCCACTTTCCTACGCTCCCACATCCGGATTTTGTCGGCACCACTGGAGCCGGAGACATCGGTGACGCTATGGCCGACGTGGACCATAACGTGAATCTCGTGCTCTCGGCAATCGACCGCCTCGGGATTGCGGACAACACGATCGTGTTTTGGTGTACAGACAACGGCGCCGAGGAACGACGGCCATGGCGAGGTACCGCGGGACCGTGGAGCGGTTTCTACAACACGATGTTGGAAGGAGGAATACGGACACCGTGCGTGATTCGTTGGCCGGATCGTATTCCAGCCGGACAGGTGTCGAATGAGATCGTCCACTCGGTCGATTTCTTCCCGACTCTGGCGGCGGCGGTGGGTGCGCCTGAGATAGTACCTACAGATCGGCCGATAGACGGTTTAAATCAGCTTCCGTTTCTTGAGGGGAAACAGCCGCATTCGAGCCGTGAGAGCGTGATGTACTGGGATTGGCGAGGTGGGCTCGAGGCCGTCAAATGGAGGGATTGGAAGTTCTTCTTTTCGTACCGCTTCAGTTCAGTGGTCCCAAATCCCCAGGAGAGCATGCGGCTTTTTAACCTGCGAACCGATCCCAAGGAAGAGACCGACGTCAAGGATTATTACCCGTGGGTGATCGGCATGATAGACAGGATCGTCGCGGACTTCGAGGCTTCGACGGAGCTGTACCCGAACACTCCTCGGGGCACTCCCGATCCATACACTCCACCGCAGCGCAATCGGTAGACCGATGCTACAAACTGATCTGTCGAGGAGATACAAAATGAGACGATCGACATTAGGTCTAACGGCGCTCGCCACGGCGTGCTTCGTTGCCGGGCTGTCAGCGCAGCAGACTCCGAACTTCTCGGGCGCTTGGTCGGGTCCACCACCCGGACCTCCAGCTCAAAGTGGTGGGCCCAGGGCATCGGTGGGAAACGGATGGGGAGAGAGCTTCACCATCGTTCAGCATTCAGGTACGTTGACGGTCGAGCGCGTGCTGTACAGGCCGAGGGACTATCAGCCAACACTCAAGTTCCGCTACGCATTGGATGGGTCGGAGAGTCGCAATACGATTGCGATGGGCCGTGGACTACAGGTGCAGAGGTCGACCGCCAAGTGGGAAGGAGAAAAGCTGGTCCTCACCACGTTGTATGACGTATCCGACGCCGATGAGGGGCGTTCGGTCACATGTGAGGTGACTCAGACGCTTTCCCTCTCGCGGCCTCGACAGGCCGTAGGCGAGGTTTCCCTCGTGGTTGAGACCAGGCGCTGTGGCATTCTCGGTGGATTACCGTCCACGACTCGTACAGTCTACACGAAGAACTAGCACGAAATCTTGCTGACGGTGCTTGACTCGATCGCCAGTTGATGTTGATAGGGATACTGAACTCTAATACCTGCACTGGTGCGCCACATATGATCAGACGAATTTCCCCTGTCGAGTCCTTGTGCGCAGGAGCGTGTCTGGCGGTAACCATGGTTGCCTGCGACACACTGTTCACAGCCGTTCCCGACGATGCGGACGCTATGGACGCGTCTCTTCCGGGGCTGACACCAGCCGAACTTGCGACGTTCTCGCGTGGCGACGGTGAGTTTGAGCGCTCCTTCGCTCCAACTGAAGGCCTTGGTCCCATCTTCAACAACGTCGCGTGCGGTGCGTGCCACAGTGGCGACGGACGCGGACGGCCGGAAAACATTCTCGTTCGGCTTGGTGAGCCACCCGACATGGCCATGGCAGTAGGTGGCCCACAGTTACAAGACAAGGCAATCGATCGCGCAGTTCCAGAGGTACTTCCGCCATCTGTCCCGGCTTCCCGTCGGTTGCCGCCGCCAGTGTTTGGGGTTGGACTGATCGAGGGAATTCCTGAGGGCGACATACTAGCCAATGCAGATCCGAACGACCGGGACGGTGACGGTATATCCGGCCGACCGAATTGGGTGAGACCGCCATCGTTTGTGCCAGAGAGCGAGCCGGGTGGTGGACCGGGCTTTCAACTTGGTCGTTTCAGCCGCAAGGCACAGGTTTCGACGCTGCTCCAGCAGACGGTAGAGGCGTACCACCAGGATATGGGAATCACATCCGACTTCATTCCTGAAGAGAACATCAACCCGCAGTCCGGTGCGGGAACTGACGCAGCTGACCTTGTTGCCGATCCCGAGGTGCCATTGTCTACCGTCCGAGCTGTGGTGTCATACATCCGCATGCTCGCACCGCCGGAACCTGGCGAAGATACGCCGGAGCGCACGCGCGGACGCGAGCTGTTCGACCAGGTCCAGTGCTCCGCCTGCCATATACCACAGTTCCAAACAGGACCGAACAATATCGGCGCGTTGACCAACAAGAGCGTTGAGCTCTTTTCGGACCTGTTGCTGCACGACATGGGAGATGAGTTGGCCGACAACCGCGTCGACGGGTCAGCCACCGGCCGCGAATGGCGTACGGCTCCACTTTGGGGCCTCAGAGTCATGAGAAATTTCCTCAACGGTGACGCATTCCTGTTACACGACGGGCGGGCGCACACGATTCTGGATGCCATTCTGCTGCACGGAGGCGAGGCAGAGGGGTCGGTGGACCTGTTTGAAGGGTTGAGCGCCGACGACCAAGAGGCACTGCTCGAGTTTGTGAGGTCACGATGAAATCAATGGATAGGCGTACCTTCGTGGGAGCGACGGCGAGTGTTGTAGTCTCGGGAGCGGTGTTTTCCGCCTGTGCATCTCTGGCTTCCGTGCCAGTTACCCCCGTTAACGGGAGAGTGCAGCTTGCTCTCAGCGACTATCCCGCGCTTGCTCAGCCTGGAGGCTCTCTCAAGATCAGCACATCCGAGTCGGCTGCCCCCCTCTTTGTGATACGCCATGAAGGGGATGAGTTCGTGACCGTGTCGTCGCTCTGTACTCACCAAGGTTGCAGCGTGAGGGCTGAGGCAGGCACACTGGCCTGTCCTTGTCACGGATCTACCTTCGACTTCAGGGGGGTGGTGCTCAGGGGCCCCGCTGAACGACCGCTCGAGCGATTTCCCACTCGCGTTACATCCAACAATGTGCTCGAAATCGAGCTGGGAGGGTCGGGATGATGCGCGCTGCAGCCCTGCTGTGGTGCATGATCTCTCTCTCGGCAGCGAGTATTTCGGCACAGCAAGACACGACAGAGACGCGTCCCTTCGTCGAAGGCGGCGTGTTTGACAAACCGTATCTGGCAAGGCTGCTGGGTCGGACGGCTATCGGTGGATACGTAGAGGCTCATACAAGGCACGAGCGAGAGGATGGGGCCGGCGAAACGACGTTGGAATTGAAGCGATTCAATCTCTTCGCGTCAGCACAGGTGAGCGACTTCGTTCGTTTTGGTGCTGAACTGGAGTTCGAGGAGGGTGGGGAAGAGGTCAAAGTCGAATACGCTGCAATCGATTTAGGCATTCATGAGGCGCTGAATTTCCGCGCAGGCATGATCTTGTCGCCGCTAGGCAGGTTCAACCTGTCGCACGACAGCCCGCTCAACGAATTCACAGATCGCCCACTCGTTTCGACAGATGTGTTGGGTGTTGCTCTATCGGAGCCGGGCATGGGAGGGTTCGGGACATTCGACCTAGCTGGTACGTCGCGAATCACGTATGAGGCTTATGCTGTCAACGGTTTCAGCGATGGCGTTATAGCAAACTCGCCGGGCGGTACGAGCATCCCGCTTGGTCGCCAAAATCTCGAAGACCAAAACAGCTCGCCGGCGTTCGTCGGAAGGACGACGTACAGCCCGCAGGTCGGTTGGGAGTTCGGCGCTTCCGTGCACCACGGCGCGTACAACGTCTTCAACCTCGACGGCGTCGAGATCGACGAGCGCAGGGGCATTACAATTTGGGTAATCGATGTTGAGGCCGAACCGCTTGGATTCCGAGTCACCGGTGAGGCGGCGCTTGCGTCGATAAACGTCTCACCCAACTTCGAAGGGATTTATGCGTCGGGTCAGTCCGGGTTTTACTTGGATGTATTGCGTGACTTTGGACGTGGCTGGGTGCCGATCATGCCGGCTTCGTACTTTTCGGCAGGTGCGCGGCTGGATATGGTCGACTTCGACCGAGATCTGACGGGCGATTCGTTCAAGCAGATCACGCTTGCATTGAATTTCAGGCCCACTGAAGAAACGGTTGTGAAGTTCAATTACATACGAGGCAAGGGCTTCGACCGCTTCAACAACCGGGGAGATACGGCAGGTATACTGCTCTCCGTCGCTTCGTACTTCTAGACACAGAGAGCCGAGGCGCGAAATCAGCCTCGGCTCCGGTACAACCACTCACTGCTTACAACTCACAACTCACGTATTTCTACGGCCAGTTCGGAATCCTCCCACTGGTCCACGGTGCGCCGGCTGCCTCGGCAGCGTCCTCGATCCGCTTGAGATCCGTTCCGATCAGCGTTCTGAGGCGTGCAAGAACTCCACTGAACTCACCCGCCACGATGTCGTATTGTTCCCGATGGAAGCCGGTGACCTCGTGTAACAGTGTTCCCCAGCCACCAGTGAAGCGACGTAACCTTCCGGTGAGCGATGGTGGCGTTGATTCCCGCCGGCGTCCGACTGTCGGGTCACCGTTCATCGCCCACTGCACCTCGCGCAGGCTGTTCTCGAGTGCTGTGAGATCCGTGCGAATCTGCGGGTCGGCGCCTGGGGTCCTATCGAGCGCCTGTTCCAACAGGCCGATGCGTGTCATCGCATCGCTTGCTGCTGAGGTGGCACCGAGCACCGCGCGTTGGAGCCTTGCCGCTTGTTGCTCGAACGCGAGAACCTCTGCCGAACGCGGCCTTGGCACAGTGTCAAGCAGATAGACTTCAAAACTCTGAGGCGCGCCAACCGGCGTTACCTCGCCGCGCACCCTTTTTGCGATTGAAACCGTGTAAGTGCCGGGCACGACGAACGGACCGGCGCCGCCGCCACGGCCAAAGCCCATGAATCGGCCATCATTACCGCCGGAGCTGATCGGGCTAGAAGACGGATACCTCAGATCCCAGGTTACCTTGGTGACCCCCGAGGAGGTGCGCCCCGTTAACCTCCGCACGATCCTGCCTTCCGGATCGGATACTGTGAGGATCATTTCTGGTGCTTCTTCGAGGTCTTCGGTGCGGAGCGAATCCCACGACGGATAAAACACATCCTCACCGCGCCGGGCCGCTGCCTGATCCGCACGGCGTCGTTCGTCACGCTGCGAGCGAATGGCGTCCTTCAGGTAGTAGAAGAACGTGGCGCCATGCGTCGGGTTATCGCGCGTGAAAAACCGTGCACCCTGCCAACTGGCATCGGGGCTTGAAGCTACGAACAACGGAGTGCGGTTTACCGGCAACAATCCAACTTCGCTCGCAAGCAATTCGGGTGTCAGCGAGCGCAACATCTCCAAGTCGTCGAGCACGTAAAACCCGCGCCCGAAAGTTGCGATCACGATATCGTCGTGCTGAGTCTGGAAGACCATGTCACGCACGAAGATGGTCGGCAGACCACCACGGATGCGGTGCCAGTTCTCACCGCCGTTGTTCGAGAAGTAGAAGCCGAACTCCGTGCCGGCGAACAACAGGTTCGGGTTCTTGTGGTCCTCGAGTATCGTGTAGACGGTTCCGCGCTCTGGCAGGTCGTTCTGGATCACTTTCCAGCTTCGCCCCAGGTCCGTGCTCTTCGCGATGTACGGCTTGTAGTCTCCGGCCTTGTGGTTGTCGAACGCGACGTATACGGTGTTCGCGTCGTGCCATGATGGCTGTAAATCGGTTACGAAGGTCGTGTCCGGCACGCCGTTGCCGACCGACGGAATCGCGCGCCAGTTCTCGCCGCCATCTTCACTGATCTGGATCATTCCGTCATCGGTGCCGGCGAAAAGAAGCCCTTCCTGGAGTGGTGATTCAGCAAGGCTGACAACAGCTCCCCAAACCGAGGTTGACGTGTTCTTTGCTACTGCATCCACTCCCCACACGCGTCCCATGACTTTCAAGCGGTTGCGGTCAATCTGCTTCGTGAGGTCTGGGCTCACCGTCCGCCAACTGCTGCCACGATCATCACTTCGGAAGATACGGTTCGCCGCGAAATACAGCCGAGACGGCGAATGCGGACTGATGATGAGTGGAGCGTCCCAGTGCCATGTGAGGGCGCCCTCGCCCGGCGCGGGCTCGGGACGGATCGACACACGTTCGCCCGTCGCGAGGTTGAACCGAGATATTCCCGCATGCTGTGATTCGGCGTAGACGATATTCGGGTCGGTAGGATCGATGCGGGAATAGAAACCGTCACCACCTTGTGTGAGGAACCAATCGGCGTTGCGTCCACCCATGCGGGTGCGCGTCCGTGAAGGCCCACCAAAGGAGCTATTGTCCTGAGTCCCGCCGAATACACGATAGAACGGAAGCAGGCTGTCGACCTCAACTCGATAGAACTGGCCGAGCGGAAGGTTCTGGAAGAAATCGTATGTCTTGCCACGGTCGAACGTCTCATACAACCCGCCGTCGCAACCGAGGATCAAATGGTTGTTGTTGTCCGGATCGATCCACAGAGCCTGGTTGTCGACGTGCTTATTCGTCTCGCCCAGCCGCTCGAAGTTGCGTCCGCCGTCCTCACTGATCCAATTGTAAGTGTCCATCGAGTAAACGCGGTCCACCTTGACCGGGTCGGCTTCAATTTCCTGATAGTAGAGCCCGATGGTGACTTGGTCGCTCATTCGTTCCCAGGTGACGCCGTTGTTCTGTGACCGGTAGAAGCCGCCGTTTGTCGCTGCCTCAACGATGGCATAGACCACGTCCGGGTTGACCGGCGAAATCGCGAGGCCGATGCGGCCCAGGTCACCACTCGGAAGACCTCGCTGGGATTTGGTCCATGTGGCACCGCCATCTGTTGAGCGGTGAATGCTGGACTCCGGCCCGCCAGCGATGTATGCGAACTGACGCCGAGCGCGCTGCCACACTGTGGCGATGAGTACATCAGGGTTGCGTGGGTCCATAACGAGGTCGCTGACGCCAGCCCACTCGCCGGTGTCCAAGATCTTGTTCCAGGTGGTGCCGCCGTCAGTCGTCTTGTAGAGACCGCGGTCACCACCACTGTTGAAGACGGGGCCTTGAGAGGCGACATAGACGACGTTCGAGTTACGGGGATCTATGATGATCCTGCCGATGTGCTCCGACTGAGGCAGTCCCATGTTCGTCCAGTTGCTGCCTCCGTCGATCGACTTGTATACGCCGTCGCCGTAGGAAACTGACCGTTGCGCGTTGTTCTCGCCGGTGCCGACCCAAATCACGTTGGGGTTGGTCGGATCGATCACCACTTCACCTATCGAATAGGAACCCTCGCCATCGAAGATGGGCGAAAAAGTGGTGCCTGCGTTCGTTGTCTTCCACAACCCACCGGACGCGGCAGCGACGTACCATGTGTACCTGTCGGTCGGGTGAACTGCGATGTCGCTGATTCTGCCTGAAACGACGGCCGGTCCGATCGAGCGGAAACGGACCGCCCCTATGGCAGACTCCAACGGATCACGCTGTCTTTCGGAATCCGTATCTCCCTGCCCACTACTGCGGCCGCGCTGAGCGTCGACTGAAGTGAGGGGGGCCAGGATCATCACGACCAGGGCAAAAAGCGAAAGCAATAAGACTCGTCTTGATGGCATGGGTGTTCAGACCTCTTGATTGTGGTATCGAATCGAACTGGGCCCGGTACCAGGCTGGACCTCGAATGCCTCAAAAGGTACTCGGGCGGTAATGTAGGCGCACACTCTAGCCAACGTCATCCCGAGGTGATAAGCTAGGCGCGCAGGCGGTGGACGTTGTCGACGCCCACGGAAGTGGAAATCCCGAACCCGACCGAAGCCGAGACGGAGGATACGTCGGGGTCAATTAGGACATTTGCGTTGGGATGTGCGCGGGGCGAGTACTTGGTAGTGAGCATTGAGTAAGGACGGGATCTGCCCAACCCCGGGGCGTGATTCAGGAGTCGCATGTGAGGTATCAAACAGATGGTGGGAAGATGGCATCGAGACAATGATTGACAATCCCAACAACGAGCTTCGCAGCGAGACGCGCTTCTCGGGCATCGCGACCTTGATGCGCGCACCGCTCGCCCGAGATCTGACGGATGTGGACATAGCGCTCGTCGGAGTCCCGTTCGATGGTGCGGTCGAGAACCGTCCAGGGGCGAGGCACGGGCCTCGTGAAGTTCGCAACATGTCGAGCTTCATGCGCAACATCCACCACGTCACGCGAGTCAATCCGTATGAACTCTGCCGCGTAGCCGATCTGGGAGATGTTCCGATTCCGCACCAGTTCGATATCGAGTCGGCCCATGCTGACATCCATGACTTCTTACTACGCGTCGTACAGTCAGGTGCAGTCCCATTGTGCGTCGGGGGAGACCATTCCATATCGCTGCCGATCCTACGAGGTGTCGGAAACGACCGGCCGGTATGCCTTGTGCACTTCGATGCACACACGGACACATGTGACGAGGAACTGGGCTACAGATACACACACGGGACACCATTTCGGCGGGCGGTGGAAGAGGGTCTGATCGATCCCACTCGCACTCTGCAGATAGGAATTCGTGGCGCTCAGGATTCTGAGGAAGGGTGGAATTACTCGGTTGAGTCAGGCATGCGGGTGATCTTCATGGAGGAGTTCGTAACGCTCGGTGTGGACGCGGTTATTGGGGAGGTACGTCGCGTGGTCGAAGACAATCCCACCTATGTCTCGTTTGACATAGACTGCATCGACCCGTCATTCGCTCCCGGCACAGGCACCCCTGAGGTAGGTGGGATGAGCACGATCGAGGCCCAAGCCTTGGTGCGTGGTCTGAGAGGCATAAACCTGATGGGTGGGGACTTGGTCGAGGTGTCACCTCCGTTTGACGCGTCGGGGAACACCGCTCTCATTGGGGCGACACTGATGTACGAGATGTTGTGTGTGATTGCGGAAGCGGTGCATATACGGAACGAATCGGCATGATTCCGCCCCCTTTGATCGCCCGTCGCGCGTCAGAGATGCCGCGCCGCTACAACGCGGTGGACATCCTGGAGCGAAATCTCGACCGGTATCCCGACAAGACAGCGTTGTACTCAGACGACCGGTGTCTGACGTTTCGCGAGATTATCGATGAGGTGAATCAACTCGGCAACGCCTTGCTGGAGCTCGATGTCAGAGTCGGCGAAGTAGTGGGCATTGTTGCACCGGACTGCGCTGAGTGGACAACCGCGTTCTTTGCCACATTCAAGGTGGGTGGCGTTGCTCTCGGGTTAAACACGCTGCTAAATGCACCCGAGTACGCATTCATGCTGAATGACAGTCGGGTGAGAATCCTCGTCGTACACCATACCCTTTTCCCCGAGGTAACGGAGGCGGTCACGATAGCTACGGGTGTGCGACACGTGATCGTCATCGGTGGTGATGCGCCTGACTGTTTTGAATACTCGACGCTGATTGCCGGAATGTCCAAGTCACTGGATGCGGTCGACACCAACCGCAATGAGCTTGCTATTCTCAACTACTCGAGCGGGACCACCGGAGAGCCGAAGGGCATAGCCCACCCTCATAAAGACTTTGCCATCTCCGCGCAGCTCTGGGCTAAGGATGTTTTGGGGATGCGAGACAGCGACAGGATTCTGTCGAACGCAAAGATGTTCTTCGGTTTCGGATTGGGTGGCGGCCTGCTTTTCCCCTGGTATTCTGGCGCCAGCATCGTGATCAACCCCGGACCGCCACGTGACACAATGTCAGTACTCGGTAAGATCCAGCAATACAAACCGACGATCTTCTTCAACGCACCGACAGGGTATGCCGCCGCACTCGCAATCCCAGACCTTTGCGAGAAGTTCGACCTGTCGAGTCTCCGCGTTTGTGTGTCTGCTGGCGAATCACTTCCGGCTCCGATATGGCACGGGTGGAAGGAACGCACGGGCGTTGAAATAATCGACGGAATCGGCAGCACCGAGGCGTTCCACATCTTCATATCGAACCGACCGGGCGAAGTACGACCAGGGAGTACCGGAAAGCCAGTGCCGGGATATGAAGTGAAGATCGTGGACGAAGACGGAAGCCCGACGCCGCGGGGCGAGGTCGGCCGTCTGCTCCTCAAAGGCGAGACTACCGCCATCAGTTACCTCAATCAATATGAGCGCACCAAACAGACCTTCCTGGGCGAGTGGATCGACACCGGCGACAAATACCGTGTTGACGAAGACGGATATTTTTGGCACGCCGGCCGAACCGATGACATGCTCAAAGTCGGGGGAATCTGGGTATCGCCAACTGAGGTCGAGAGCACATTGATCGGACACGACGCGGTGGTTGAATGTGCCGTGGTGGGTGCAAAGGATGAATCGGACCTGGTGAAGCCAAAGGCGTTTGTAGTGCTCGGTGAAGGCCATGAGAGGTCGGACGCACTCGCGGAGGAGTTGATCGCGTATTGCGTCGAGAAGATGGCGGCCTACAAGCGGCCGCGTTGGGTGGTGTTCCTGGATGAGCTGCCCAAAACGGCGACGGGGAAGATTCAAAGGTTCAAGCTGAGGTAACCGCTCGCTCACCACTCACGAATCATCCCACCCGCTCGAAACTATATCGTAATCCGATACGTAGTACGGAACACGATACGTTCAATCAAATGTATGTTGGAGTCCGAATGCCGAAGACAACCGCACGAGTCAAGGAGTCGTTGCCGTTGCGACCTGCCGTGTTTCACATCCTCGTGGTACTCGCCGAGGGTGAGCGTCACGGTTACGCGGTGAAACAAGAAGTTGAGCGACGCACCGATGGAGTGGTGAAGATGGGACCGGGAACGCTCTACGAATCGATTCAGCGAATGCTGGAGAGGGGCTTGGTCGAGGAGTCGTCCAGTCGACCGCATCCCGAGAACGACCAGGCGCAGAGGCGGTACTACCGGTTATCCGATTTCGGTCGAGAGGTGCTTGAGGCCGAGGTGGCCCGCCTGAGCGCAATCGTAGACGATGCGCGAGCGTCACTACTCGGTGCCCGGCCGGCATAATGCCGAAACCAGATGCCACCTTCGCGGAACGCCTCTGGATCGGCATGTACCGCGTCCTCATTCTGATCTATCCTAGGCGATTTCGCAGAGTCTATAAGAATGATCTTCTTGAAGCCTACCTGAATCAGCTGAGAGATCCTGGATACGGCCCCGGAATTGTCGGGCGACTCCGCTTCTTGTTTGCGATCCTGACCGACACGTTGTGTTCGGTTGGTCGACAACATAGGGCAGCGTTTTCAAGCAGCAACGGAATTGAGCATTCCCGTATGGCGAGAGAACAAAGCTCGCAAGGGCAGGGGTTTGGTGGAACTGTCGACTCATTGATACGAGACATGGGTCACGCAGTGCGTTCCTTACGAAGGAGCCCGGGCTTTTCAGCGCTCGTCATCCTAATCCTCTCGATCGGCATCGGAGCCAACGTGGCAATGTTCGGCGTCACAAACGCCGCGCTGCTCAAGGCGTTGCCATTTCCAGAGCCGGATCGGCTGGTGTCGGGCCGAACCACATGGAGCGGTCAGCTTGGTCCGTCAGTCTCCATACCGGACTACCGCGATTACCGAGACCGCAATGATGTCTTCGAGTCACTCGCCTTAATGAGAGGAGGATCCGACGGCCACACTGTATTGGGCGGTGAGACCCCAGAGAGGGCAACTGGCCTTCGCGTGTCCACCAACTTTTTCGAGACGCTCGGGGTGAGGCAGCAGCTTGGGCGCGGATTCTTACCGGAGGAAGGTGAGCCGGATGCGCCGGTGGTGATCGTGCTGAGTCACGGATATTGGCAACGCCGATTCGGAGGCTCTGTCGATGTTCTTGGGTCGAGCCTCACGATCGACGGTGGTGCTTGCACAGTAGTCGGCGTGATGCCGGCCGGCTTCCACATGACATTTGACGTCGATTTCTGGCGGCCGAACCGCTGGGAAGGGGCGCGTGGTTCACACAGCTGGATAATCGTCGGAAGGCTAAAGGAAGGGGTGTCAGTCGAACAGGCTCAGGCTCAGATGGACGTGATCTCTCTGCAGCTCCAGGAAGCGTATCCGGAAACAAACGAGAACAAAGCTCTGCTCATCACCGACCTCCAAGACTCCCTGTCGGAGAGCTACCGTGTCGGCATCGTGTTGCTGATGGTGAGTATCGGGCTGGTGCTTTTGATCGCCTGCGGCAATGTGGCCAGTCTTCTGCTGGCACGGGGATCAGCAAGGACGACGGAACTGTCAGTTCGTGCAGCGCTGGGGGCATCAGGAGGACGCCTGGCGCGTCTACTGTTTGCGGAGAGTCTCTTGCTTGCTGCGATTGCGTGTGTATTGGGTGTTACGCTGGCGGTCTGGCTTCAAGGCCTGATTCTGGCATACATGCCGTTGGATTACCTCGGGATAGAACGGCTCGGGGTTTCCGCGCCCGTGCTCGTGTTCGCACTAACGATCACCATCGGCACGGCACTATTGGCGGGCGGCTTCCCCGCGCTTTCTGGATCGCGCGCCAATCCTGCACAGCAACTCAACGGTGCACTCAAAGCCTCTGCCGGTAGCGCATCCACTCGGCTGAGAAGTAGTCTGGTTGTTCTGCAGGTCGCACTCTCAGCACTATTGCTGATCGGAGCCGGACTCTTGCTTAGGAGCTTTGCGAGCCTCGCCGACGTCGACGTTGGTTTCGAGACGGAGAATCTCCTCACCGCTGAAGTCCGACTACCCGCCACTGAGTACACCGACGCCAATTCCCGAGCGCTATTCTTCGCCGGACTCCTCGAGGACATCCGTGCGATTCCAGGAGTGCGCTCAGCGAGCGCTATCAACAAGCTCCCGATCAAGTCGCCCTGGATGAACTGGGGTGTATGGAATCCTGAGAACCCGCCGACGAGCAACAGTGATTGGCAGTCGGCGTACTCACGAACCGTGATGCCGGGGTACTTCGAAACAATGAACATTCCCATTGTCGCGGGGCGCGACGTTGAGGAGGGCGATGACCGAGATTCGCCCCGTGTCGTTGTGATCAATGAAGTGATGGCGAGGACGCTCTACCCCGATCGCAACCCTATCGGCTTGGATGTGATGATCGAGATGGGTGCTGTAGAACCAACACCTGTGCAGATTGTCGGGGTCGTGAGGGATGCACGGATCAACATGCTCGCGTTGGAGCCGGGGTCTCAATTCTACTTCTCCCAAGCACAGATGGGGTATAGGGGGCTGAGTATCGCAGTCCGCACCTTGGGGGACACGGACCTCGTGCTCGGTCCCGTGCGTGACGCACTCGCTGCCCGCGACCGCAACATACCGCTGGCAAACGTGGCCACGATGGAGGAGATACTCAGCGATTCGATTGCGTCTACACGTGTCGTCAACGTCACACTCGCTGTCTTTGCGGCTGTGGCCCTCTTCCTTGCGGCGATCGGTTTGTACGGTGTTCTGGCCTACCACGTTTCCAGGCGGTTGCACGAGATCGGCGTGCGAATGGCGCTCGGCGCGACGGCGGGCAACGTCATCAGCCTTGTGTTCAGGAAGGGAATACTACTCGTTGGGCTGGGCTTGGGATCGGGCTTGGCTGTCGCACTTTGGGCAACGAGGCTGCTCCAGCAGCAACTCTTCTCCATACAGGCGTTGGACCCCGCGACATACGCTGGAGTGGTGGTTTGTTTTGTCGTTGTCGGCACTCTCGCATGTATGTTGCCTGTGATTCATGCAGTGCGGATCGATCCGGTCGAGGCATTCAGGGGAGAGTGAGCAAGTAAGGACATCGTTGGTTCTTCAGGATTAACTCGCCGTATTGCGCAGCTGTCAATCTGAAGCTGGCGCAGTTTCCCACAATTCACCACTTTTGAAGCCGGATGCTACAGAACAATGGTGTTGGGTTATGACCACTGATCCCCTCGTTCACTTGCGGACGTTGGGATTGGAGGCTGGTGCATCGCGCGAAGCCGTGAAGAAAGCCTACCGCGATCTGAGCAAGGTCTGGCACCCGGACCGCTTCGCCGAAGATCCGTCGTTGCAGCGCAAGGCTGAGGATCAGCTCAAGGCGATTAACGACGCGTACCAGCAACTTCGATCGTATGAGCCTGCTTTGGACGCAGAGTTTCAGAGAGAAGCCGTGCGTCAACCGATAGGCAGGAACATGGGCGAACGTGTTCTACAGCCCCGCAAAAGATTCAATCCGTCAGAGAAGCTGCCGCTCGTGATGGCAATTGTCGCTTTGTTGGCAGCGATCTTGTTGGTGTTGTCCGCCCTTTGAGATACGCGTAGACGGAGGTCTGAGCATGTTTCCTTTTTCGTTAGGTGTGCTAACATTGCTGCAGGGGTTTTACTCCCTGTTTTGGTTTGTAATTCTCTTGGACATCGGCTCGCCTGCTCTCGATCTCGCCGACCTACCGGAGCTGAATGCCGGCCAGCTGATATTGGTGATTTTCGCAATTGGGACTATGTCAGCGGTCGTTGGCGTGATCATGCATACAGTCTCCCGCAATCTCCTCCGCCGTCAGAAGGACTTCTGGGCATTCAAGGTGCTCACCAGCCCAACCGTTCGAAAACGCTTGAAGCACACAGGCGTTGCTGATCCGGGGATGGGCGCAGCAACACTGGACCACGTGCTGGACGAAGAGAATCTCAATCGGGTGAGACACGCCGGTGAATTCATGCATGCCATCGACTACCTGGTCATGGCGCGATCGACGGCGGTGTATCGAACCATCCAAGTTTACCGAGATCAATACAGGCTGGCGCGTGGTTTCATATTGCCGTCGCTGATGCTGGGCATATTACTTCCGTTTTGGGAGCCGATCCGGACGCTCGAAGGCGGTAACAGTCTTGGACCGGTCCCAATAATCGCCTTGCAGCTCCTTCTTCTTGGGGTCCTGTTCGCGGCCATCTCATTTCTGGCGTTTCGGGAACGCGCGTTCCGGCATGCTGCGGCGAGGGTGATGAGCTTTCTGACCCTCGTTGTGGAGGGGAAGGGGAGGGGGTAGGAATATCCAAGTGTCTCCACTTCGATATTGGAGAATCTCTGTTGGAAATTCAGCCTTCCTCAATCCTCCCGCAACGCCGATACCGGATCCACTCGCGAGGCGCGCAGACTGGGAACCACGCATGCCACGATCGCGGTCGCCGTCAGGGCCAGAGCCGTTCCTACATAGGTTGTCATGTCGGCTGGGGTGATCTCGAACAACAGACTACTCATACCGCGAGCCAACCAGTAAGCTCCTCCCAGGCCAAAAGCAACGCCCGCGACGGCGAGCACCAAGCCCTCCTTCAGAACTCCACGTACAACTCCCGCACCAGGTGCTCCGAGGGCTTGCCGGATCGCAAACTCACGTCTCTGTGAAGTGACGTGATACGAAATCACGCCGTAGATGCCGGTCGCCGCTAATACGAGGGCGACGGCGGCGAGTACCGAAAAGAGAATGCTGAGGGATCGTCCGGTCGTCGTTGAAGCTCTCACCAGCTGGTGCATCGTCGCGATACCGTGGATAGGTGCGCGTGCATCCAGCGAATGAACTTTATTCCGGATTTGCGGCATTAGAGTTTCGAATTCGGCAGACACGCGAACAACCACCCATGGTACTCGCCATCGATTCGCTTGCCGATATGACATGTAGACAGTTCGGTGCACACCCTCTCTCAGGCCAGCATACGGAACGTCACCGACAACACCAACGATAGTAAGCCACGGCATTTCCGGACTCCACGCACCACCTTGAAGGCGCTTGCCGACGGCACTCTCACCCGGGAAATGAAAGCGCGCAAACTCTGCACTGACGACCACGGCCCCCCGCTCGCCGTTGCGGTCGGTTCCGTCGAACGTCCGACCTTGCAGCAGCGGTATGCCCATGGTTCGGAAGTAACCCTCGTCCGATGTGAGCCACGGACACACTGGCTGAGCGCCGCCGGGCTCCGGCTCATCACCTTCGACTGTGTAGTTGTTGGTCATCGAGAGACGGTCCGGTGGCAGCGAAGTTGCGTATCCAACGTGCGACACGCCCGGTAAAGCCACCAACCGCTGCTCGAGCGTCGACAAGAACTCGTCAAATTCCTCTCGGCTTTCGTATGGATCGCTCGGTAGCGACAGTCGGAAGGCGACGATGCCCTCATCATCGAATCCGAGGTCAGCGGATTGCAGCCGCAGCAGGCTCTTGACAAGCAACCCGGATGCGAGCAGCACGGTCAGGGCGAGCGCAAACTCCGCGACAACGAGCGTCTTCCGCAGCGTGCCGCGTGTCGCACCAATAGATCCGCCGCGGCCACTCACGGTCAGCTCCCGGTTGAGGCTATGCCACGGGACGGAGAGGGCGGGCGCAATGCCGACGATTGCTCCGGAGATGAGGCCGGCGCTAAGCGCAAAACCCAGCACCCAGCGATCAACGCCAACAGAGTCCATTCTAGGGACGAACGAAGCTGCCGCCGTTGCCAAAACCTCGACTCCAGCCCATGCAAGCGCAATTCCGAGGAAAGCACCGAGTGTGCCCAGCGCGGCAGACTCGGTGAGCATCTGCCGTACGAGGCGGCCTCGTTTCGCGCCCAGTGCAAACCGCAATGCGACTTCTCCCTGCCTCGCCGCTCCTCTCGCAAGCTGAAGATTTGCGACGTTCGCAATCGCGATGAGTAGCACGCAACCGACTGCGGCGAACAGCAATAACAGCATTCGCGAGACGTTTCCGATAACGGCTTCCTTGAGAGGACGAATGCCGTAGTGCCAGTCAACCGACCCACCTGGATACATGCTCTTCGTTCGTTCGGCCACACCGCTTAGCTGCTGTTGGAAGATCTCGGGTGTGACACCATCGGATAGTCGCAAGAACGCACGCAAGAAAAACGGTCCACGCCTTGGAGGTTCGTCTATGTGACTCAGCGGATAGATCTCACCTCGAGTCTCGGTGGGAAGGAGAAAACCGGGTGGCAGTACGCCGATTATCGAGTATACACCGCCGTCCAACTCCAGAGTCTGGGCGAGTGCATCGGTGCTGCCTGACAGGCGCGACTGCCAGAATTCGTAACTGACGATCACGGCTTGTTCGTCGTCCAGAGTGAATCGGCGTCCAACAATCGGGGAAACATCCAGGACATCGAAGATCGTGGGTGTCACCCACGCTCCCGTGACTATCTCGGGGCCATCCGGTGTGGTGAGGGTGAAACCCTGGTTGTTGTAAGCAGCAAGCGATGCTGAGTTCTCTTCCATCTCCGATATGAGACGGAAGTCGGCTTCGGAGAGTGGAGCCGAGAAGTCGGGATATGCCACTGCGGCAGAATAGAGTCTGTTTGCATTCGGGTATGGGAGCGGCTGCAACAACACGCCATTCACTACGCTGAAGATGGCGGTATTCGCACCGATCCCAACACCCAAAGAAATGAGAGCTGCCGCGGCAAAGACCGGGGTCTTGCGCAAGCTTCGAAGTGCGAAGCTTGCGTCGCTCAGCAAGTCTTCGATCCAGCGCACACCGCTCTCGTCACGAACTTCTTCCTTAGTGTTCTCGATGTTGCCGAACCTGAGCATCGCCTGACGCCGTGCTTCGGCCGGAGTCATGCCGGCCTGAATGTTCTTGGCGATATCCAGTTGTATGTGATACCGGATTTCTTCATCGAGCTCCACTGCCGCGCGGTTCCGTCCGAGTAACGCGCGACCGCGGTGAACCAGGCCACGGATCAGGCGCTTCACAGTGATGCCTCGAGCACCTTGTTTACCGCCACTGAGGTGCGTACCCAACTCTCGGCTTCGGTCTCTAATTGTCTCCGACCCTTAGACGCGAGGCGGTAATAGCGAGCCCGGCGATTGTTCTCGGTCCGTCTCCACTCGGCCGCGATCAGCCCCTTTCGGAGCAGCCGCTGCAGTGCGGGGTATAGCGACCCGGTAGGTACGCGTAATACGTCATCCGAGAAGAGTTGAATTCGCTCGGCGATGCCC
>JBDHHK010000044.1:0-25847 GCA_039589395.1 Gemmatimonadota bacterium | reverse complement strand
GGGGCGGCCGCGGTAGCGTATGACGAGAAACAGGATGCGCTTCAGGACCTCACCGACAAGATGAAGAGCGTTTTGCGCTACGCGGAGATCGCGCATCGCGACGACGAGGGCACGATCAGGACCATTGGATGGAGCGGAAAGAGAGACCCTGTCAAGCTGCAACCGCCCGGTGCTCCGCGCACACTGGAGGTTAAGCGTGAGGGTCGCGACTGGGTGTATTTGGAAAGGCGCGCTCAGGGAGCGATCGCCGTAAACGAGTAACGCCCGGAGCGCAGTACATAACGCGCGGTGTCGGACGTGGTGGTGGGCAGTTCACGTATTACTGGTACCTCGTTGAGGCTTCGCCCACCCTCCCGTATCGATGTCGAATCACGAGTAGGGATCTGCACCACGGCGGTTGTGTTAACAGGGATCTCTACGTCGAAGTAGAGCAGATCGTCTTCGAGCCTCCAGCTACTCCTGACAGTTCCCCGCACTGACTCGTAACTCGCTTCGACCCACTCCAAGCCCGCCGGCATGTTTGGCTCGACGTAAAACCGATCGAAACCAGCCGCACTCTCCTCAGGCCTGATTCCCGCAAGAGACTTGTAGAACCATTCGCTCACCGATCCGAACATTGGATGGTTCTGTGAATACACGTTGTCGCTCTCGGCCCAGGTCTCCCAGATCGTGGTCGCCCCTCTTTCAATCATGTGACCCCATCCGGGGTAAGAGGGCTCATCGACCACACGATAGGCCACGTCGGCATGCCCCGTTCGGGATAGTGAATCCAGTAGATACTTCGTGCCGAATATGCCGGTGGCAATGTGGCCGTCATGCGTGATGAGCACCTCGTCCACCATACGCTGGGTAGCCCGTCCAATTTCGTCTTCAGGGGCGAGCCCCAAATGTAGGGCAATAGCCTGTGCGGCTTGCGTTGCGATTCCGAATCGCCCGGTTCCCGGCTCAAGAAAGCGTTCGACGAACGCGTTCTTGATGTCTTGCGCAAGCTGGCGGTACCGAGCTTCCTCCCGCGAGCGCCCGATTACGTTCGCAAACTCGGCGACCAGAGACGCCGCTTGAAAGAAGTGCGCCGTTGCGTTCAGTTCGATGGGCTTCGGATCCAGACTCTCATGATCGCCGATGCAGCGATCAATGATGAAGGCGTCGGAGTGTTCTTCAAGTAGGTCCACCCATGTGCGGGCCCCATCGAAGTGCTCGCCTATTATCTGCTGGTCGCCGTAGTACTGGTACAGCTGAGCCATTAGCACAGGGTGCACGAGTCCCCAGCCGATCGGGCCAGCCTCCTCCACGTAGTTCTCCGCCGCAATGCCGACGTACGGCGCGGTCTCGGGGAACCAGCCTTCGCCGCGTACCGCGTCCCGAAAATCAGACACCGTCTTGGCGTAGAAGGAGGCCATGTCGAACCTGAATATGGCCATCTCGCTCGTGGCAACGATGTCTCCGCCGTACTGGAACTTTTCGCGCGCCGGACAGTCTGACTGCACACTGAACAGGTTGCTCAGCAGTGTCCACTGCACCATCTCGTGCAATCGATTGAACCGCTCGTTGGAACAGGAAAACGATCCCGCGGTCTCAACGTCTGTGTTGAGGCGGAGACCTTCTATCGACTCCAGGGTCGGTCTGCCCGGAAATCCGGTGACCTCCACGTAGCGGAATCCGTGAAAGGCAAATCGAGGTGTGTATTCTTCCGGGCCGCCGCCGCGCAGCGTATACGAGTTCGACTGCAAGGCGATTTCGGGGGCTCCAGGTCCGCCACGAGAAATACCGTCTTCGTTCAGGCCCTTGATTTGCCCGGCGACCGCCGTTTTTGGATTCAGCGTGCCGTCGGGGTAGAGACACTCTCCCATACGCATTCGCACCGTCGTACCGCGCGGTCCCTGAACGCGAAGCCTGACCCAACCCGCAAGGTTCTGACCCAGGTCGTAGACGTACACTCCGGGCGAGACCTCGTTGATGCTTACAGGCGTGAGGGTTGCCGTTACTCGGATTGGAGGAATCGGTAAAGCGCGCAGTTTGCCCAGGTTCGAGTCAGCCGCTGAGGCTAAATCCCAGTCCGAGTCATCGAAACCGGTGCGATCCCAACCGGGCAGTTCCCGTCGAGCGTCGTATTCTTCGCCGAGGTAGACATTGTTTCGAAGGATCGGGCCGGGCGCGACCCTCCACGCATCGTCGGTCGCGACCGTCTGTATCGACCCGTCTTCGTATTCGATGTTGAGTTGTGCCAAGAGTCGAGGACGCCCGACCGCGAGAGAATCGCGAATATTGATCCGACCCCACATGCGCATCGGGAGAGGATTGTACCACCCGTTGCCGAGCAAAACTCCGAGAACGTTTTCTCCTGCCTGCAACTGTTCAGTCACATCATCGCACGTGTAGAGAACTCGCTTATCGACGCTGGTCCAGGCTGGATCGAGAACGCGATCCGAAACGGCTCTGCCGGCTGGATCGAGAACGCGATCCGAAACGGCTCTGCCGTTCATACGAAGCTCGCAGTAGCCTAGCCCGACGGCGTACAGCCTCGCACGTTTGACCGGTTTTCTAACGTGGAAACTTCTGCGAAACAGCGGCGCCGGATCTTCTTCGTAGAAGGCTTCGTCCGTCGCCGGGTCCTCGCTCCCGTCCGATATCCAGATTCCGTTCCAGTCTTCTGCGGAGAGCAGTCCCATTTCCCACCAGGAAATCTCGCGCGGCTCTGAGATCCGGCCGCCCTGATCCCACACCTGTACCCGCCAGAAACACCGTTCGCCACTTCTGAGTGGCGGCCCCTCATACTCGACACAAAGCTGCCGAGCGGACGTAACTGTGCCGCTGTCCCATAGATCTGCCTCTCCCGCCTCCAGGAGAGCCTCTGTGCTCGCTACCGTGATCCTGTAGGCCGATTGACTCTGATTGCGCGCGTCGCTGACGGCTTCGAGCTTCCAACTGAGACGCGGACGAACCGCATCGATCCCGAGTGGATTGCGCGCGGATTCGCATCGTTGATCGATGGGCAAGATGAGCGCGTCGGCGGGTCCCTGGGTGGGTATGGTCACGGGGTTTGGAAAGACAGCCGCGGCCGCACGAGTGGTCCCGGCGGCACCTACGCCGGCTACGAGTGAGCCCTTCAGGAAATCGCGTCTTTGCATGATTGGAAACCGGTTATACCGCCGGTGTTGACACTCAGTGAGTAGGTGAAGAGGAAAAAGGTGGCGACCGGTACCATCGAAGGGAATAGCTTACGAGCTGCGTTGGTGCACGGAGTCATGCGCAGGCAGTTAAGTTGACTTGCTGCTCGACCGCGTTGCGCCGAGAATCTGCCTAGCTCCAGACTCTGGTGGAGGGTCTTCTTATGAGGTTCAATACCCCGATCGCTGCTCTCCTGACTGGAGTCTCGCTAGCATGCCGCGTCACAGAAGGCAATTGTCAAGACAGCAGCGTGGTGTATCCCACCGTGGACTCCACTTTTCTATCGGCCCTGGAGTGGCGGTTCGTGGGGCCATACCGTGGTGGACGTGTTGTCGCGGTAGCGGGAGATATCGAGAACCCCCTCGTCTTCTATTTTGGTGCTGCGCACGGTGGTGTGTGGAAGACCACAGACGCCGGGCTGTCATGGCGGAACGTATCCGACGGCTTTCTTGAGTTTCCCGCGGTGGGTGCACTAGATGTGTCGCTCTCGGATCCCCAGGTGATTTTCGCGGGGACAGGGGAGGGGCTGCAACGGCAATTCATCTCGCCAGGAAACGGGGTTTACAAATCCACCGACGGTGGGGAGACATGGACTAACGTGGGCCTGCAAGAGACCCGCCACATCTCGAGGCTCCGTATCCATCCAACCAATCCCGACATCGTGTACGTGGCCGCGATGGGTGACATGTTCGGCCCCAACCCGGAACGCGGAGTCTACAGGACCACGGATGGAGGCAAGACTTGGGAGCGGATCCTGTATAGGGGCGAGACTGCGGGCGCAGTAGATCTGTCCATTGATCCCAATCACCCGAATGTGATTTTCGCCGCTTTGAACCACCATGTGACGCTTCCGTGGGACGAGGAGAGCGGGGGAGCGAGCACGGGCTTCTTCAAGACCACGGATGGCGGGGAGACTTGGACCGACATAACTCGCAACCCGGGCATGCCCACCGCGTTGATTGGTAAGATCTGCATGGACGTTTCGCCGGCTCGATCCGACCGGGTGTATGCGTTCATCGAGGCTGATGCCGGTCAAGGCGGGATCTATCGTTCCGACGACGGTGGCTCCACTTGGCATATGACACATCAAGACCCGGCCAAGTTGGAGATTCCCAATTCATACAATCACATTACCGCCGGGCCACAAAACCCCGACGTTGTCTTCATCCAGCCGATCAGCGGGTTCTGGAAGTCCACCGATGCGGGCAGCACGTTCGAACGGGTGTCCACGGAGAACTGGGACAATCATGCTCTATGGATCGATCCCAACGATCCGAACCGAATGATCGACGGAGGCGACGGCGGAGCGGCGGTGACGCTGAACGGAGGTGAGTCCTGGTCGAGCCTGGAGAACCAACCGACGGCAGACTTGCTCAGCTTGGCTGTAGACGACCAGGAACCTTACTGGGTGTACGGTGCTCAGAACGACAACAGCCACATCGCGATTCCAAGTCGTACCGACGATCGGTCCATCGGGTGGAAACACTACCTGCCCCTTCCAATCGGCGAAGGCGGACAGACAGCCGTGAAACCCGACGGCAGTGTTGTCTATGCGGCTGACAGGGCCAGGATGTTCCGTTTTGATCGGGAAACCGGGCAAGCCCCAGACATCAGCGTTTGGCCCGAAGTGGAGTTCGGAACGGCCGTCAAAGACGTGAAATACCGGTTCTATTACACGTTCCCGGTTATCGTCTCGCCGCACGATCCCGGCGTTCTCTACACGGCGGCGCAGTACGTTTTCCGATCCACGGACGAAGGCAAATCCTGGAATCGGATCAGTTCCGACCTCACGCGAGACCGTCGCGAAGTGATGGACAGCACTTCCGGAGGTCCCATCAGTTCCAACGCATCTTCGCTCTTTCACGTGAGTCTGATCCGGACCATCGCAGAGTCTCCACTCCAGGAGGGCGAACTGTGGGTGGGCACCGACGACAGTGCTGTTCAGTTATCGCGAGATGGTGGCGGTAGCTGGCTCGACGTATCACCACCGGATCTCCCCGAGTGGACCACGATCACGGCTATAGAGGTGTCTCCTCATCGACAGGGGACGGCATATGTCTCTGGCGAACGGCACAGGGTGAGCGATCGCACCCCGTATCTCTTAAAGACCACTGACTATGGCAACACCTGGCAGCAGATCGCTAGTGGGATTCGGGAAAATGACTACTCCTGGGTCATCCGCGAGGATCCGGTCTGGCAGGGCCTGCTCTACGCGGGAACTGAAACCGGAGCGTACGTCTCCTTCGACGCTGGCGAGTCTTGGCAGTCGCTGCAACGCAACCTTCCGCCGGTGATCGTTATGCAGATGATCGTGAAGGATGATGATCTGGTGGTGGCAACTCACGGACGCGGATTCTGGATTCTGGACAATATTTCGTCCCTGCGTGGTCTAACCACCGAAGTGACATCCGCCACAGTCCACCTGTTTGAAGTGGTACCCGCTCTTCGTCAACTGCGAGGTGGGAGAGGGTGGACTGGTGGAAGTTCCCCGCACGTCGGAAGAAACCCGCCGAGGGGAGTGATGATCGAATATTATCTAGCCCAGGAGCCCGCCGGGGAAATGGAACTCACCATCGCGGACGCGGGCGGTGAGATCATCCGGGCATTTTCCAGCCGGTCGGAGGTAGGCACGTCCCTACCCACGAAGGTGGGAATGAACCGTTTCCTCTGGGACATGCGATATCCCGGTATCGAGTTGCCCGCGTCGGCCGGAGCGCTGCACGATTACGAGAGCGTCGATCACTCACCGCCCTCACGGCCGGTTGCGCTTCCCGGACAGTACGTCGTTCGGCTCACGGTGAATGGCCACGCCCAAGAGCAGCCTTTCGAGATTCGGAAAGATCCGAGAATAACGGCCAGCAATGCCGATCTCAGGTCCCAGTTCGAGCTTTTGGAAGACATCCTGGGTCGGACATCTGAGGTGGTCGATCTGGTAAAACGAGTCAGAGAAGTCCGAGCGCAGGTCAACAGTCGTGATGCTGAGGCGGAAAGTGTCTTGGAGCAACTTAAGGAAATCGAAGGCGTTCTCACAATCTGGATGGGATCCGAAGCCCACCCGATGATGTGGGACCCCCCGGGGTTGATCCAGAAGCTGGCAAGGCTCTCGGGTGCAGTTGTCGCTGGCGATGCCAGACCGACGGAAGCGATGTATGCGGTATTCGAGGACCTCTCGGAACGCCTCGAGGTCCAGCGGAACCGTTTGAATCAGCTCTTTTGACGAGGATGTTGATCAGACGGAGCTACTCGACAATCAGTACCTGTCCACTCAGACAACCTTCTACTGCCTTACAAAAGGCCAGACCAACGGCTTCGTTCGACACGTGCACGTGTCCCGGAAAGAACCCGTCGTATAGAGCTCGACACGATTCCAGTACCTCGGGGCTGACAGCGTTGATGCGAATGCCGCGAGGCATATCAACCGCGGCCCCTCTAACAAAACCGTCGAGTGCGCCATTGGCGGCGGCGGCACACGAGCCGCCGCGTATCGGGTCACGGTTCGTAACGCCGCTGGTTACAGTGAAGGATCCGCCGTCGTTTACGTAGTCGAACCCCTCCAATACCAGGTTAACCTGCGGCAGAGCCTTCCCCAGAATCCCTTCCATGAATTGGTCGCTGCTCATCTCGTGCACCGGACCGAAATGAACATGGCCGACAGCGCTCACGACTGCATCAACTTTTCCAACCCGCTTATACATCGCGCGTATGCTGTCGATGTCTTCGATATCCATATGCACGTCACCGCTGGTTCTACCAACGCTGATGATTTCATGGCGACCGGAAAGGGCATCCACTGCAGTTCCTCCAACGACACCGGTGGCTCCGACGATAACGATCTTCATTATGATTTCCTCCTAAAGCCTCAGTCTTCCTGTGCACCCCAGATGTCCCCCACCGTATACCCGGTGGGGAAGGGATCCTCCGGATCCAAGACGTATGAGGCGATACCCGTGATCCAGGCTGTTCCAGTCAGGGTGGGAACTACTGCAGGGTAATCGCCCACCCTCGTTTCCCGCAGGAGCCGCCCGGTGAAAATGGTCCCGAGAATTCCCTCGTGGCGGAAATCCCGGTTCAGCGGAAGCTCTCCTTTAGCCCACATCGCCGCCATCTTGGCGCAGGTGCCAGTGCCGCAGGGAGAGCGATCCAGGCATCCCGTCCAGGTAGAGGGTTTGTCCCAATCCAGATTCCCCGTGGACACGATGACCGTGTTCTTGCGGTCGGACTCAGAGTTTTCGGACGGAGCCGAGAGTTGGGCGATTGTCACGCCGCGGATGTCCGGGTTCTCGGGGTGTATGCAGTCGAGCTGTTCCCGGGTTGCGGTTTTGATCATCTCCCCCACCCGAATGATATCCTTGGCCTCGTCGGGTGTGAGCCGTAATCCCAGAGGCTCAGCGTCGGCGATGACATAGAACATTCCTCCGTAGGACACGTCCACGACAACGGTCCCCAGGTCTGGGACCTCCACCTGGGCGTCCAGGTGCACGGGGAAGGCCGGGATATTCTCGAAAGTAACGCTCTTGACCTTTCCCCCAATCACGCTCGCTCGAACTGAGATGAGACCCGCCGGGGATTCGAGGGTGAGTTCCGTGACGGGTTCCCGATAGGAAACCATGCCGGTTTCGATGAGGACCGTGGCGACGGCTATCGTGTTCGTTCCGGACATGCCCGGGTACTCCGTCTGCTCCATGATGACATAACCGGCCGCGGTTTCTGGACGGGTGGCGGGAAGGACGAGGTTGCAGTTTGCCGCAGGGTACCCCCGAGGCTCACGCAACATCAGCTTTCTGAGGTCGTCGGCTTCTCTCTCCAGATAGAGTTTCTTCTCGAACATGGTTTGTCCGGGAACGTCCAGAACACCTCCAACGATCACCCGACCCGGCTCACCGCAGGCGTGTGTATCCACGGCTTGGATTATTTTCGACACTCGCATGGCTTTATCCCTCATTGGCCCGTGGTGGCCGATAAGCGTTTTTGGACCTAGGTTCACGCGGCAATATACCGAACGCGCTCGATCTTGACGCCGTGTGAACTGGCGATGTCGGCGCTTTTTGAGGAAGTTACCGGGCGCTTCGAGGTTCAAAGGAACCGATTTAATCGGCCTTTCCGGAGAGGGGAGTTGCCATGAATACACTTTCGTTCGTCAAAGCCACTTTCCTCGTCATGCTACTGGTGGGCGCTGTCTCGGTCACGCGATCCTCTGCGCAGGAAACCGACTCGCTCCGTGTGCTCACGGTCGATGACTATTTTGCCCTGAAAGAGGTAGGCAGTCCGCGCGTCAGTCCGGACGGCGAGTGGGTCGCTTACACGGTCTGGTCCCAGGATCTCGAGAAGGACGGGTCCGAGACGCGGCTGTGGATGGTCCCGACCTCCGGCGGGCCGGCTATTCCCATGACCGCTACCGGCAACTCCGCGAGGCGTCCAAGGTGGAGCCCCGACGGCAAGTACCTGACGTTCCTGTCGACTCGCGAGGGGGTAGAAGGCACGCAGGTCTTCGCGCTCGACATGGGCGGCGGGGAGGGCGTTCCACTCACATGTATCGAACAGGGTGTCGAGGCTTACGATTGGTCGCCAGATGGCAGGCGACTCGTGCTCCTGATCCGCGATAAGAAGACCAACGAGAAGGAGGCCGACGGACCCTGGGTGGTCGACCGGCTGCAGTTCAAGGACGACTATGTGGGCTATCTGAATCGTCAACGCGCCCATCTCTATGTCTGGAACGTCGAGACGAAAGCTCTCGTACAGCTCACCTCCGGGGATTATGAAGATTGGGGGCCGGCCTGGTCTCCAGACGGAAGCCAAATCGCCTTCACCAGCAACCGCACCGTAGAGCCAGACGCCAACTACAACACCGACATCTGGCTGGTGAACCCAGACGTCTCCTACGACGAGCAGGAGCCGGTCCGGATCACCTCCAACCCTGGCTCCGACGACGAGCCAATCTGGCACCCCGACGGTGAGCGGATCGTTTACATCACGACCACTCAGCCCGAGATGCCGCTAGCCTACCTGCAGACGAAGCTGGCGATTCTTCGCGTCGGTGAGGACGAGCCGGTGATCCTCACGGAGTCGCTCGACCGGAAGCTCTACGATCCGCATTTCGCGCCCGACGGAGACCGCGTCTATGCCTTGCTCGAGGATTGGGGCCAGGTCCACCTGGCGGCAGTCTCGATCGACGACGGCAGCTTGAGCCGGCCGATTGCCGGACGGCGCCGGGTTGAGGG
The DNA here is from genome assembly GCA_039589395.1 of Gemmatimonadota bacterium. Taxonomy (GTDB): domain Bacteria; phylum Gemmatimonadota; class Gemmatimonadetes; order Gemmatimonadales; family GWC2-71-9; genus JBDGYW01. The sequence goes on along the minus strand of JBDHHK010000044.1, from coordinate 16,461 downwards.
GGCCACGGTGGGACCCGACGGCGCCGTCGTAGCCTTGGTTAGCGAGCCCCGGTTGCCGGCCGAGCTGTTTGTACTCGATGCCGAACCTTCCGCCTCTTCTGAACTACGCCGCCTCACGCATGTTAACGACGAGCTGTTGCAGACGATTTGGCTGGCGGACGCGGAGGAGGAACGTTTTCCCGCCGTCGACGGCACCGAGATCCAAGCCTTCATCTATAAGCCGCCGGCATTCGATCCGGCGCTCAAGTACCCGACTCTGCTTTGGCTTCACGGAGGGCAGGAATCGCAGTACGACTTTGGCTTCGAGTTTAGAGTGCAGCTCTTCGCCGCCAACGGATACGTGGTAGTGATGCCGAACGTACGAGGGTCGGGAGGGAGGGGGCTCGACTTCACACTCTCCAACTACCGCTACTGGGGCAGGCACGACTCCGAGGACGTCCTGTCGGCCACCGACCACGTCGTGGGGCTTGGCTACGCCGACCCTGACCGGCTCGGCGTCGGTGGTTGGTCTTACGGTGGGACGCTCACGAACGACGTGATCACACGATCCGATCGTTTTGCGGGGGCAATATCCGGGGCAGGCAACGCATTGTGGATCGCCAACTACGGCCACGATCGCTACCAGAAATGGTACCAAATGGAACTCGGTCGGCCCTGGGAGAACCGCGATGTCTGGGAAAGGGTCTCACCATTCAACAGGGTCCAGAACATCACTACTCCGACACTCTTCATAGGAGGGGAGAAAGACTGGAACGTCCCGATCATCAACTCCGAACAGATGTACCAGGCGATGAAAACGTTGGGACGCGAGACCTCGCTCGTGGTCTACCCGGCCGCTCACCACGGCATAAGGCGACCAGTTTACAAAAAGGACCTGCTCGAGCGCTTTATTGCATGGTTCGATGAGTACGTGAAGGGCGAGCACTCCGGTTGATAGCGGTCCGTGAATATGACGAAGAGTAGATTCAGGGTCCCGCACACTCTGGTGATCCTGGCCGGTATGGTAGTGCTGGCTCAACTCCTCTCATACCTGATTCCGGCCGGGTCGTTCGATCGGGTAGAGAATGTCGCCGGGCGACTACAGGTGGTGCCGGGCAGCTTCCGCCTCACTCCGGACGCCCCGGCGTTGTCGCCGCTGGCCTTGCTGACAGCCATTCCCAAGGGGCTCAGTGGAGCACACGGGATCATCTTCTTCGTTTTCATCATCGGAGGGGCGTTCGCTGTCCTCAAGGCAACGGGGGCCGTTGATGCAGCCATGGGAGCCATCCTCAGGCGTTGGGGGGATAGGCCTTTCTGGTTGGTGGCCGGTGGAACCGCCTTGTTCGCCATCGGGTCGAGCACCATTGGATTCGGTGAAGAGTATTTCCCCTTCGTGCCCGTTCTCATCACCCTGTCCCTCGCCCTCGGATACGACAGGATCACGGCTGTAGGGATCATCATGGTTGGGTACGGTGTTGGTTACGGCGCAGCCATCATCAACCCGTTCACCGTCATTCTCGCCCAAGACGTAGCGGGGCTCCCGCCCGCGTCGGGGCTCTGGTACCGGCTGGTGCTAATGGTCGTTTTTCTGCCGATCGGCGTTCACCACGTGTGGTCGTATTCCAAGAAGGTGGGGCAGGATCCGTCGGCGAGCCTGCTGGCCGACCAAAACGCGTCCGAAAGTGTGTCACTATCCGCTGGCGGAGCCGATCATCCCCCGATGACCACCCAGCACAAGCTGATCCTCACCGCCGTTGGTTTCTCGCTGCTTCTCCTCATTTACGGATTGAGCAAATGGCAGTGGCATCTGGTTGAGATGGAAGCGGTCTTCGTCGGTCTCACGGTAGTCATCGCCATCATCGCCCGTTTGAGCCCGGATCGCACGGCGGTGGAGTTCGGCGCCGGCGCCGCGGCGCTCACGAGCGTCGCTCTAATGATCGGTGTGGCCAGGGGCATCCAGGTCGTGTTGAATGACGGCGGCATAGTGGACACACTGGTGCACGGTCTCAGCGTTCCACTTCAGGGGCTTCCGGGGGCCCTCTCTGCTGTAGGAATGTTCTTCGCTCAGAGCCTCGCCAACTTCTTCATCCCATCGGGAAGCGGTCAGGCATACGTCACTATGCCAATAATGGCACCCCTCGGCGACCTCGTGGGCGTGAGTCGGCAGGTGTCAGTACTGGCCTTCCAATTCGGCGACGGGTTCAGCAACATCCTGGTTCCCACACAAGCGGTAATAGTGGGTGCACTCGCCATGGCGGGAATCCCGTACGACCGATGGGTGCGCTTCATCATGCCGTTCATGTTGAAGATCTTTGTTGTGGGCTCGATCGCGTTGGCAGTTGCCGTGTTGATTGGATACTCCTGAGAAAGCTCCCTCGAGAGCTGGCGAACCCTACAAGCAACCATCTAACTAATAGCGGAGGAAATGGCATGGACTTCACGGACAAGAGGATCCTGGTGACGGGCGGCAGTCGGGGTATCGGCTTTGCCATTGTCGAAGCCTTTGTAGAGGCTGGTGCGCGTGTCGCTGTCAACGGTAGAACAGAACAATCCGTGAGCGACGCCCTCGAGAGATTGGACGGTGGTGAGCACGTGGTCGCAGCGCCCGGCGATCTTGGAACCGTTCCCGGCTGCGAAGCAACGGTTAGGACTTCGACCGACGCCCTCGGCGGCCTTGACGTCTTGGTCAACAACGCCGGTATTGGGGCCGGCAGACCGATAGAGGATTGTGACGAAGCGATGTGGGACGCTCATGTCGACGTCAATCTGAAGGGTCTGTTCTTTTGCTGCCGCGCAGCATTACCGGAATTGCGCAAGTCAACGGGAAGTATCGTCAACATCTCCTCGGATGCCGGGCTGATGGGGTTTCCGGGGAGTGTCGTATACTGCGCGTCCAAGGGTGGGGTCGTGAACATGACCCGCGCCATGGCGTTGGAAGTCGCGCCGGACGTGCGGGTCAATTGCGTATGCCCGGGTTATGTCGATACCGACATGATCCGCCGCAAAATCAACAAGAGTGAAGATCCAGCCGCCGTGGAGCAAAGCATGATCGACTATGCGCCGCTGAAGCGCATTGCAACGCCAGCCGAGATCGCCCAATCGATCCTCTATTTGGCCTCGTACGAGGCACGTTTCATTACCGGTGCTGCGTTAGCGATCGACGGTGGCACGACTGCGGGCCATTGAAATGGGGTTTGGTCCTACGAGAGCAGCGCGGATTTGTCGACTCCACCTACGAAAAGGTGGCTCGCGCGAGTCCAAGAAATCAAAGGAGGTTCCTGGGTAATCTCGTCGCGCTCAGTCTGCTTCACCCAGTTACAAATCGTCTGTAATCTTCGTAGGCAAACCACATCGTGATCAGGGCAGCAATTACGGCTATCACGAGGAACAGCTGAATCATGCTCTGCCAACCCCAATTCACGACCATCCTTCCCCCTGCCACGAGGTACAACATCGACGCTGAGTAGGCAGCTACATCCACCAGTCCTACCAAGAGGCCGCAGTGTCTTCCACCAAACTCATTTGAGAAGACACTCGCAGGTAGATAGTACACTGGAGCGAGTGTGAGTCCGTAAAAAAACAGGATGACGATCGCGAGCGGAAATATCAAAGCGTCCGGAATCATCGGCAATCCCTTCAAACTCCACAGTGCGGCAATGCAAACGCAGGTAGCTCCCAACAGTCCACCCAAGAGACCGACTCTTCCTTTTCGCGATACGCCGTCGTATACGAATCCGCCCACAACCAAAGCGAGCAAACAGCCGATTGGAAACGCGGAGGCCCAAGAACCGGCCTGAGCTGATGAAACTCCTTCAAACGAGGTGAGGTAGAGTGGCAGAAAGAGGATAAAGTCCATCAATATGGTCGTACACATGAGACTCGCGCATATCAACCAGAAACGTCCACTTGTTGCGAAAGCCCATATTGCTTCGGCTGGATTCTTGTCGTCGAGAAAGTGCGGGAATTTCTGTTCGGTATTTTGGTTTTCTTGTCCATCAGAATCTTCTGGTTGGAGCCCAACATCCTTTGGGTTCGCTTTTAGATAGAGCGCAATACATGCTACCACGCAAAGGCCCAAAACCCCGGCCGTACGAAAAACATTCTGCCAGGTGAACACTGTGAGCAGTGTTCCCAACAATATCATCGATAAGGAAGCACCTAGACGAGAGCTGGTAGAGAGCAGACTCCACACTCGTCCGTATTTTTTCGGAGGATACCACACCCTGATGATACTTGCCATGGAGGGCCAGCTTGCTGCCATTGCGAACAGCAACAGGAAGTTCACACTGGCGAAGACTGTTGCCGTGGTACCCCAGCTAAAAGTGATTGTGAGCAAAGCCGTGATTGTGAGTGCGACCAAGAACACTCGGCGTCCTCCGAGCCAATCAGCAATCACTCCGGTAACGAGCTTTCCCGAAATCATCCCCGCCATTCCCCAGGCCGCGATATCTCCGTAGCTGGCTTCGTCAAGTTTGAGCATTGGGTCGGCTAGCATTTCGGGGCTAACGACTGCGAGGACCGTTCTTGAGAGTATGAACCCCATATAGCCCACGAACATGCAGGCGAGAATAATGAACTCCCAGCGTGTTCTCTTTTGGGCCAGATCGTTTGTTGTCATCAGGCGGCTCAACCTCTAGCCGAGTTCCTCGTAGAGGTAGGCCAAGGCTCTGATACCTTTCTCGATGTTCTCCTCTGGGAACCACTCGTTTGGGCCGTGCTCATTCGCACCAGGCTCGGAAAAGCCGACCAGCAGCACGGGCGCGTCCAATACCCGCTCGAATTCAGCGACGATGGGAATGCTTCCTCCCTCGCCCGCCAACACCGGCGCCACACCGAAGGCCTTTTTCAAAGCAACCGTCGCAGCATCCTTGAGCTTGCCACTGAGCTTGGCTCGCCACGGTATGCCGAAGTGTCGTTCCTCAACCCGGACGGTCACGCCCGCAGGAGCGACCTTGGCGACGTGTGCTCGCACCAGGTCGTAGACTCGCTGCGGATTCTGATCTGGCACCAGGCGGAAGCTCACCTTGGCCATTGCATTTTGTGGAATCACGGTCTTCGCGCCTTCGCCGGTGTAACCCGAAAGCAATCCGTTCACTTCGCAGGTAGGCCGGGTCCATTGCCTCTCTAGGACCGAATACGCTTGCTCGCCTCCGGCGAGTGCAGCCCCAACCGACTCCGCATACTCCTGTTCGTCGAATGGCAAACCTCGGATGCCGTCCCGAGTTTCGTCATCCCAATCGAGGACGTTTTCATAAAAGCCGTCGATGGCTATGCGGCCGTCGTTATCGAACATGGAGGCCAGGATCTGCGATAGCGCCATGGCGGGGTTCACGATCGGGCCGCCATAACCGGAATGCATATCGGCGGATGGGCCATCAACATGGATTTCACAGTAGGCGAGACCCCTGAGCGAAAAGAGGAGACTCGGCAGCCCAGGAGCAAACATGCCTGTGTCTGAGATGACGACTGCATCACATGCCAACCGGTCACTGTTCGCCTCGATAAATGGGATCAGATTGTCCGAGCCCACCTCCTCTTCACCCTCGGCCAAGATGATGAGGTTCACCGGCAGTACGCCGCCGGCCTTCAGGTGTGCTTCAACGGCCTTCACGTGAAGATAGAGCTGTCCCTTGTCATCAGCGGAGCCTCGGGCATATAGACGGCCATCTCGTATCTCCGGTTCAAAAGGTGGAGAATCCCAAAGCTCCAAAGGCTCGGGCGGCTGCACGTCATAGTGGCCGTACGCAAGAATCGTCGGTGCGTCTGCACCGGCTCCTCGCCACTCTCCCAACACGACGGGATGACCGGGCGTATCGAACACTTCGGCCTCGAGTCCCGCGTCAACCAGCTTCGTCTGTAGCCACTCGGCCGCACGGCGGGTGTCGACGCTGTGATCCGACTTGGTGCTTATGGAGGGGATCCGCAAGAACTCGAAGATCTCGTCTAAAAAGCGCTGCAGCCCATCACCGATGTACTCCTGTACGTCACTCAATGTCGACCTCCTTCAAGAGGACCTTGACGATTGGGCGGAGGTTTGTGAGCCACCGTCTCGTTGTGCGTAGGGCGAAAGGAATATGGAGGGCAGGATACCCAACCGCCATCATCGTATTGGCGAGTATGCTGAGAATGTCCGTTTGCGGTTGGCTGAGACGGTCTAGTACTATTCGCTCGCGGCGCGCGATCGCCTGCATACCGCATTGAAGTCTTCCGTGCCCACCGACGCTAGGAGCATAAGGGGCAATGCATGCCCGATACGAGTAGCGTGCAAGATGAGGGCCTGGTGCGCGTTATTGGCACCGGGGCCTTGGGAATCAGTGTCGTCAACATGGTGGTCGGAGCCGGCATTTTCGCGATGCCGGGTCTCGTGGCTGCGGAACTTGGGTCCGCCGCGATACTGGCTTACCTGATTTGCTCGGTCGCTGTCGCGCTCGTCTTCCTGTGTTTCGCAGAGGTCGGCAGCCGGGTCTCCCGCAGCGGTGGTGCTTACGCCTATGTCGAGGAGGCATTCGGTCCGTTTGTCGGATTCATCGCATCGACCCTCTTCTGGTTCGGCTTCTCAGCACTTGCGGATGCGGCAATGACGGTTGTTATGGTCGATTCAATGGCCGTCGCGTTTCCGATCCTCGGTAGTTTCTTCCCCCGTGCACTGTTCATCATAGCGGTGCTGACGTTCTTGGCTGCCGTGAACGTTCGGGGTGTCAAGGCGGGAGTGCGATTGTACATCTTCAACACACTGGTCAAGCTCGTGCCGTTACTTTTGTTGGTGCTAGCCGGGCTATTCGTAATCAACCTAGAGAATCTCGCTATTCCCGATTGGCCGTCCGGCGCAAGCATCGGCGCAGGTACAATCCTGTTGTTTTATGCGTTCAATGGAGCCGAGTCTGCGTTGAACGCCAGCGGCGAGATAAAGAACCCCGCGAAGACAGTGCCGCTCGGCCTACTGCTCGGCTTGAGTGCGCTTCTAGCGCTCTATGTCGGCCTGCAAACGGTTTCTCAGGGAGTGCTCGGGACCGAGTTAGCAAACAACACCGAAGCACCGCTGGTGGCGGTCGCGACAGAAGTTTTCGGCGGCTGGGGCGGCAAGATGCTGATCGCGGCCGCGGTGATTTCAATCTACGCGAATCTCAGCGGCGACTTGTTGGGGGGGCCAAGGATCATATTCGCCTCATCGTTAGATAATAACCTGCCGAGGTTCCTCGGAAAGGTGCATCCGACGTACAAAACACCGTACGTCGCCATCATTTTCTTCGCGATCGTCATTGGCGTGTTCGCGCTGAGTGGCACGTTCAAGTACCTGGCAGTAGTTGCTACCGGATCGCTACTTCTCGTAGACCTCGGAGTATGCCTTGCCGTACTGCGTCTGCGCAGGCGTGACGGAATGCCCAAAGAGGGCGAGTTTTCGCTGCCCTTCGGACCGGCCATTCCTATTGCGAGCTGTGCCATCGTTGTCTGGTTGCTGTTGCAGATGCCGTTTGACGAAGCCGTTAGCGTCGGCGCATTGGTAGTTGCTTGCATTGTGATATATGGAATCCGTTTGGTTCTTCGCGGCACCCGGAATACGGTCGGGACATAGGCTGAACCGAACCACAAAGCACTGACTAGCAGGAATTACATACACGTTTCGAAATTGGAGCGTCTCATGCCAGGAGTCGAAGGACGAGTGGCGCTGGTAACCGGTGCGGGGCGAGGAATTGGGAGAGTGACGGCCGAACTACTGGCCGCGCGCGGTGCGCGGGTTATGGCTGCTGCGCGCAGCGAGAAAGAGCTGCAGACGCTGGGGCTGGAATACGTCGTAGCGGATTTGAGTACACCCGATGGCTGTGCCCTCGCGGTGCAGGAAACAAAGGATCGGTTGGGGCCGGTTGAAATCTTGGTGTGCAATCACGGTCTCGGCTCGGCTGATGAGAAAGTGATCTGGGAGCAGGATCCCGCACTCTGGCGCGAATCGATGCGGGTTAACCTGGATGGCCCATTTTTCCTGGCACACGCAGTCGTCAACGACATGACAAGAGACGGTTACGGCCGGGTGGTGTTCACCAGTTCGACAGCTGCGCAGGTAGCGGAATTCGCGAGTAGCGCGTACAACAGCTCAAAGACCGGTCTGCTGGGACTGATGCGCTCAGTCGCCCAGGACGCCGGTCCGCACGGCGTGACGTCAAACGCCGTTTTACCTGGCTGGGTGCGCACAGAGATGGCGGAGCGGTCGGCGCTGGCAGAAGCCGAGGAACGCGGTGTCACCACCGACGAGGTGTGGGCGGAACGAGCTGCCCTGTATCCGCCGGGGCGAGTCGTAACATCCGAAGAAGTGGCCGAGGTGATCGCATTCTTTGCGTCAGAAGAATCAAGTGGCGTCAACGGGGAGTCCGTAGCCGTTACCCTTGGAAGCGTCTGGTAGAATTGAATTAGGTGGAGCTGTGTCCCAAACGGAGATTTGAGATGGCAACCAAAAGCCAAACAGAACTCGACGTACCTCAGCTTGTGCTCGAGGCCCACGAAAGATGCCACGAACATCTATCTCCCACGCCGCTCGAGTACTCGATGTATTTGAGCGACCAGATCGAGGGCGATGTCTGGCTCAAACTCGATTTGATGCAGAGAACCTCCTCGTTCAAGTTCCGCGGCGCGATAAACAAGATCCTCTCACTCTCGGAAGAGGAGCTGGACAAAGGAGTAGTCTCAGCATCCACGGGTAATTACGCCCTGGCGGTTGCCGAGGCCATGCGTATTAGAAACCGCCGTGCGACAATCTACGTGGCCAACGATATCGAACCGTCACGTCTCGACTTGTTACGGGCTCATGGCCTGGATCTGGTCGTTTTCGGTGAGGCTGCTTGGGATGCGGAGAAGGAAGCCCGGCGGGTGGCGGAGGAAGAAGACAAGATCTATGTGTCGCCGTACAACGATCCGATTGTGGTCGGCGGTCAGGGCACCTGTGGCTACGAGATCTCAAAACAACTTCCCGATGTGGATGTTGCATTCTTCGCTTGTGGGGCGGGGGGGCTGCTCACGGGCTCAGCGGGCTGGCTGAAGTACCACAATCCCGAATTTGAAGCCTTTGGCGTCTCTCCGGAGAACTCCCCCGTGATGTACGAATGCGTGCGAGCCAAAAAGATGTTCCAGATGGAGACCTACCCGACCCTGGCGGACACTTGCGCTGGCAACGTGGATTTGGACAGTGTCACTCTGGACCTGTGTTTGCGATACGTAGATGAGATTCTACTGCTGACCGAGAAGGAGATCGAAGCATCCATCAGCCTTCTTTTTGAACAACACCGCCTCGTGGTGGAAGGTTCAGGTGCCCTTGCCGTCGGAGGGCTCCTCAAACGCAAGGACCAATTCAAACGCAAGAAGGTGGTCGCGACCGTTTGCGGACGCAACATCGATCTGGAGGTGTTCAAGCGGATCATTGGCTAGGGCATTCCCTCTCTACGGCTCAATCAAACAGAGATCGAATTCGAGCGATCCCGTCGCGGATATCGTCCTCGCTGTAGTGCGCAAAGCACAGGCGCATGAAGTTTTTCAGTCTACCATCGTCGGTGAATCTTGAGCCAGGCTGAAAACCTGTTTGGACCTCCCGTGCTTTTTCGCGAAGCTCCGTGGTGTCGATGTCTTCCGCAAACTGTAGCCAGAAGAAGTAGCCCCCTTTTGGTTGCCGCCAGGTAGCCAACTCTGCGAAATGCGATTGCAGTGCGTCGTGCAATGCCTCGACGCGACCGCGATATGTGCGCCTGAGTCTTTCGACGTGTTTCTGTTGAAGGCCTAGTTCGATCGCGTGTCGGACGATGTGTGAGGTGTAGTGATTTACGCTGCCGCCGCTGGCGACAAACCCGTTTGCTGCGAGGCGTTCGCGCAACCCTGGCCCGGTCTGAATCCACCCCAGCCGCATCGCCGGCGCGAGGATTTTCGAGAACGTCCCGAGCGACAATACGGTGTCAGACTCGATCATCGTGCCAAACGCCGGTGGCGGTTGCTCGTAGTAGTGAAGCAGCTGATAAACTTCGTCCGCGACGATCAAGAAACCGTATTGCTCGCTTAGTTCGATTAACCGAAGCCGCCGCTCGGTACTCAGAGACTGCCCGCCTGGATTGTGAAAACTCGGGATTGTATAGACGAACGCAGGCTTGTGCGTTTTCACCTGTTCTTCGAGCGCATCGACCGTGATGCCGTGTACGTCGATCGGCACGCCAACCAGGTTCAACCCGTGGTCGCGGAATATTTTAAAGGCCAGGTAGTAGCTCGGCTCTTCAACGAGAACGGTGTCGCCCGGTTTGCTGAATACCGTCGATACCAAGTCCAAAGCCTGTGAATTACCCGCAGTCACAAAAAGAGACTCCGGGCTGGAGGAGTGTCCGTACCCCGCGGTCAGATATCCTGCAAGTGAATCCAGGAGTCGTTCATCACCCTGCAGCACTCCGTAGTTCAGCTCGAATGGGTGTGCGCCGCTGAAGAACGAGTCGCTGGCTAAACGCAGCAGATCGACAGGCAACAGGTCGGCGGACGGCATGCCGACGCCCAGATCGATTGTGCCCGCCGGCGGTTCGCTGTCGTACGTTACCTTTCCGCTCATCTCTCACCCTCCCTTTTCGGGGGAGCACCAGACTCGAAACAAGACTCCGTACGCATTTCCCGACTCAGTGGGATACTCGCGGAATCGTTTCGTCCCAGGTCTTATCGTACTTAAGCTCGCCGTTTTCAAAGGCCTTGCGTGTATAGACATAGTAGAAGTTCTCGAGGTCACTGTGAAAATCGAGTACGGCCTCGAAGCGGAGTTCACGCTCGCCCACGAGTATCGTTCTCGCATACTCGGTCCGCACAGAAGTTCTTGCCGGATCGTGCCTGTTCGTGGAGTGAGTGATCTTCTGCGACCTTCGCGCCTGCCCCCACGGATACTGGAAGCCGCTGTTATTCGTCGCCACGAGCGTCGCGGTTCCTGTCGCCTCGTCGTACACCAAACCCTCTACCTCAGCATACCCGGACTTTGTCGTCTCACCATCTGCAGGAGCCAGGCGACCGAAACCAGGCAAACCAGGCTTTGGCTCGGCCGGAGGAACGAACTCAGGCTTGGGGCGATCTTCGTAGGGAATCACCGGCAGAACCAAACGTGTAGCATTACGACCGCCGAGTCGCAACGAAGTGGTCATTGGATAAGGCGTCGGCCAAAACATGGGCCATTGGGAGTTCGTAACGGCGACTCGAATCATATGTCCCGGCTGGAAAACCCAGGATGTGAAGTGAAGCTCGATCTCGAGTGGATACTCGCGACCGGGTTCGAGCGGCTCCGGATTCTGCGACGAGTTGCGATGCGCGCCGTTGAATCCGGCACCAGCGACCTGGGTCACCGAGCCGTCCGGAGCAACGTCCGACAGTCGCACTACCCAGCTTGCTAGCGGCGCGTCGGCGGTGACGTTGAGGAAAGCTCGCGGGAAACCTAGGATTTCGACCTCTTCATCGAGAGGCTCGCTGTCGTAAACCAAGCTGGCGTCATCCATCGGCTGCTGATCGGGTGTGAGGTCACCCCACCACATCACTGGCCCGCCGCCCTCCATACCGACTGTCGGGTCGTATTCGAGAGAGTGTCTGCCGGAGCGCGAAGCGCGGTTGCTGAGCGCGTGGTCAGCGGTTAGGAACAGATCACGATAATCGGTGCGGCCGAGCGGGAAGCCTTCCTCGAAATGCCACTCTCCGGGAATCTCCTCCAGCGCTTCGTCTGGCGGGTACCAGTGGCGTATATAAACCGCAAATGCCGGTTCGTCCAATATCCCTGTGTCTTCACCCTTGAGCCACTGGTCGAACCAGCGTACCGCCTCGTGGCGCCACTCCATCTGCGGTTTCGGATAGCCGTTGTGCGGAAACGAGTGGGCCCAGGGGCCCACCATTGCCTTCACCGGCGCGTCCATATGTTCGAGCATGCGTGCCACGGCGTCGCGATAACCGTCGTACCAGCCGCCGATCACGAACGTGGGAATCTCGATCGACTCATATCGCGTGTTGAGTGAGGCCCGGTCCCAAAACGGCCCATCCAGCTGCTGCGACTTGTAGATCAACGTCCACGGCTTGGTGTCGAAGCGGTTCTCGAAGTACGCATCGTCGAGGACATAGTCGGGCGCCGCCGGCACGATATTGGTCAAATCCTGGCCGGCCTCGTAGGCGTCGACGTGTGCGATGCCATCCATGTAGTGGACGTCGTCTTCATACAGATCGTCAGTGGCGTCGATGGCGATGATCGCCTTGAGGGCCGGTGGGTTGCGCATCGCCATGTGGATGGAGTTGAACCCGCCCCAGGAGATGCCGAACATGCCCACGTTACCGTTGGAGAACGACTGCTTCGAGAGCCAGTCGATAACGACTTCGCCGTCCTCTTGTTCCTGATCCGTGTACTCGTACTCGATCAGCCTGCCTTCGCTGTTGCCGGTGCCGCGGATGTCGACCCGCGCGACTACGTAACCGTGCTCAACGAAATAGGAAAACATCGGGTAATTGCGCGGCGATCGCGATTCGTTCTTGCGATAGGGGAGGTATTCCAGCAGCACAGGGTACTCTGCATCAACATCTGCGCTCTCGGGAATCCAGAGGTCAGCGGCTAACCGTACGCCGTCAGGCATGACGATCCATGCCTCGCGGAACTCGATGCCGTCGTCGGCAAGTGAGCCGTCGAGGTCGGTGTTACCAGACGCGGCTGGCAAACAAGCGAACGAGACCAAACTCGCGGCAGCGAGAAGAAATGCAGCGATTGCCGCAGTCCCGAAAAAGATCCTCCTGGTTCTCATCTCTTTCTCCTCGGGATCGTCAGAGAGTGCACGACAGTTCCATCCAGGCCTGTCACCATGACCCTCAGATCATCGGCGGTCGCGTTCACTTTCGCGATCTGTTCTCTGCCAACGACGAGCAAATGATAGGCGTGGTCTACGTCGGGCCCAGGAGGGGTGTGCGAAAACCGATGGCGATGTCCGGCAATCACCAGGTCGACGCCCGCAGAGTTTGCCACCTCCATCCACGCATCGGGTCCTTCGGCTAGCCACCCCCACCGGGGATTGTGCATGAGGATCACCCGAAAAGGTGCTTCCTCGATCCGTCCATTTGTCGCTACGTGTTCGCGAAACCAAATCAGTTCATCGGCGCGGTACGGCTCTGTCCGGTTCAACCCGGCGTAGACGTTGGTGTCGTCCGGCTTATCCTCGCCAGTGTCGAGGACGACCAGGTGCACGGGACCTGCATCTCGTGCGTAGTAGAAACGCCGTTCCGGTGTCGGCAAGTAATCACGCAGTCGCCGCGCGAACGGGCCACGCATCTCGTGGTTGCCCCGCGCGAAGAAAAGTGGTGTGGAGTGAGCGAGACCTGATATGGTGGGACGGAGCCACGCGCGGAATAAGTGCTCCTCGGTATCGAGCCAATGGAAAGCGTCTCCAGCGTGCACGAGGAAGTCTGTCGAATCCCAGGCGATCATCTGGTTCAGACTGTCGATGAGGCGTACATCCTCATGTGTGTCGGTGATGACGCTGAACGACACGGATGGGCTGTTGCGGTCAAATGTCGTGAATTGGTGAGGTCCACTCCGAATGTCCATTCCCTTGTCAGGCCAGTAGGCATTGAGCTTCACGACTCGTGTAGCGATCACCTCATAGTCATACGTTGTGCCCGGCATCAAGTCGTCGATGTGAACCACGTGGCGCGTGCCTACCGGCACGAGGCCGTCTATCTGCGGTTCAACGATCTCCGACAGATTCCCGTCGGTGCCGTAGCGAACCTTTGCGTGACTCGGTGTGTCGGTGAGCCAGACAATCGTTGCCGTTGTTTCGCCGGTAGCCACAAGGTAGGGCCCCTCTGTTATTACCGGCCGCGTGTCGTAGACGATGTATGGTTCGGACTGTGCACGAACGGAACCTGCCACTGCAAGTGTTATGGCTGAGAAAATCAACGCTCGATGCATAATGGTTCAATTCCCTTGTAATAGACCTGGTCAATTCTGTTGCCACTACGATGTGTGTGCCCTGGGTACGCTACCGCCTGTGATGAGTAACGAGGCGGCTAGAATGATCCAGACCATTGATTCGGTTCCTCAACCGCATTGTGAAATCGCGTAGATGAGATTACAACTAAGTCCGCCTATCCGTCCAGATCATCAGCGGCTAGTGACTCTCATAGGACCAGGGGCGATCACAGGAGTAAAGCGTAGATGTCGTTAGAGACACAGTTCATCCGCAAAGCAGGTGCAACTCAGCCCGGCACCGACACCTTGCCGTCGGATATCACAGATGTTGTTCTCAAACGAATCATCATCTTGTGTCTGATCTCAGCGGGGATGGCCACCTTTGGTGTCGTCATGACTCTTGGAGGTTTCTTGAGTATGACGGTAGTCCTCCAGGACGGCTACAGTGCTGTCGAGTTCTTGAACGACTCACTCATGATCGTGGTGTCTCTCGCGGTGGCATGGACGGTTCACCGACGCAAGTTCCGTCCCCGAATTCTCGTTGCGCTGGGGCTGGCGTTCGGCGTTTATGCGACCTTCAACAACACCGTGGGCGAGTGCATCATACTCGTCACCGATCAATTCACTCCTGTTGCCTATTTCTCGTTCAATCAGGCCTGGGTGGTGTTCTTCCCCGCGCTCGTGCCGCTTCGGTCGTGGGCAACGTATGCAATGATCTTGTTCGCCGCGGCTTTGCCCCCGCTCAGCCGCGCTCTGATTCAGAGCCTCGGACTGATGGTACTGCCTGATGACTCGTTGACGATCCTATCTCTAGTCATGATGTTCTCCGCGATCATGGGCCTGGTTGTTTCGCACGTGGTTTACAAGATGGGTAAATCGGTCACGGCGGCGCGGGAAATGGGCAGCTACACGCTCGAGGAAAACCTCGGCGGTGGCGGCATGGGAGAGGTCTGGATGGCGACACACCGTATGCTAGCACGGCCCGCAGCGGTCAAGCTCGTCAAGCCCGATGTCGTCAGGGGGATGCAGCCTGGAGAAATCCAGCATCTGAACCACCGCTTCGAACACGAGGTCCAAGCTACCGCCGCGTTGTGCTCGCCGCACACGGTCGACATCTACGATTACGGTCTAGCTCAGGACGGGACGTTCTACTATGTGATGGAACTGCTCGATGGCGTTGACATGGAAACTCTGGTCGAGCGCTTCGGGCCCGTCGAGCCGTCCCGTGCAGTCAACCTCTTGGTTCAGGCATGTCATTCGCTCAACGAAGCTCACAGACGGCAACTGATCCACCGCGACATCAAGCCGGCCAATCTTTTCGTTTGCAGGTACGGAGACGACTTCGACTTCGTGAAGGTGCTCGACTTCGGGCTGGTCAAGGAGGTCAGCGGTCAGGGTTCCAAGGCCCGTCACCTCACTCAACCGGACCTGGTGATGGGAACCCCGGATTTCATGCCTCCCGAACTTGCGCTCGGCGAGAAGGAGATCGACGGTAGGTCCGATCTCTACGCTCTCGGTTGCGTAGCGTACTGGTTGTTGACCGGTACCAGGCTCTTCTCGGCCGATTCGCCGATGCAGGCCCTGATGAAACACATCAACGAAATACCGGAAGTTCCTTCTAAACGATCAGAACTGGCGATCCCGCCCGAGCTGGACGCGCTGGTGCTCCGGTGTTTGGAAAAAGACCCGACGAGCCGACCGCAAGGCGCGGAAGAAATGTCCGCATTGCTGAACCAAATCCCGTTTGATCGGCCGTGGTCCAACGAGGATGCTCGCCGCTGGTGGGATACCTACGATCTATAGTCCAGCCTTGAGCACGGCGAAGTAGTTTTCCCAGCTCTGATGCTCTCGACCCGCAGCCGCTGCAAAATCGCTTCGATTGTCGAAGTGGCCGTTTCGAATGCCGTCGTAGATGCCGGCGATGATGTTGCCGAGAAATTCGCCGAGCTCCGCAACACGTTCTTCTCGATACTCTTCTACGCTCATTGATCGATACTGCAAATCTGCCCCGAATGTGCTGTTGAAGTATTCTGTTAGCCCTTGTTGGGTGATCGGTTCCCCGTGCAGGTTGTACATTTTTCCGTCGAGCGATGAGTCCGTTAGCAGGCGCGCGTAGGCGTAGGCGAGCTCGGGCCGAGTGGTGTATCCGCATTTTCCTTCGCCGGCGCAATTGGCGATCTCTCCATTTCTTTTGTATGTGTCGATATACTCCACGTCCGGTTCGATGTAGATACCATTTCGCCCAATGGCCCAATCTAACCCGCACGTCCGAATGTCTTCTTCGGTCTGTCGATTGCTCTGGATGATTGGAGAGAATGCGTTTTCTTTCTCGGCGCCCTGCACGCTGGAATAGACGATCTTTTTGACCCCTGCGGTGACAGCCGCACCGATCACGTTCCTATGCTGCTCGACCCTTTTTTCAGGCGCGTCCATGCCGGAAACCAGGAGGACCGCATCCACGCTTTCCAATGCGTGTTCAAACTCGACGCCGTCGTTGTAGTTTCCCTGTCTAACCTGTACCCCGAGGGCCTGAGCTTTGCTTGGTGTTCGGGCGA
>JBDHHK010000043.1:0-23738 GCA_039589395.1 Gemmatimonadota bacterium | reverse complement strand
CATGGCACCCGTGAACATGAACAGTATGAACACGTACGGCAGGAACCCACCGACGGTTTTGCCGAAAACTTCCTGCTGTGTCGATACGTCACTCGATTCGATTTCGATAGCGTCGAATAGATCTTCGTCGAGTTCGAGTCTTCTGATTCGATCACCTACAATTTCGTCATCGTAGGCATCAATCACCTCACGAAGCTTGGGAGCCGTGACGTTCAGTGTATTCGAAGACCTGTAGTAGATTTTGACCGTGGCCTGTTGATCGCCGTTCACCAGATCTGGGAAATGGGGTGGGATTACCAGGGCGCCGTCTAGCGAGTCTACTCGGATTTGGTTTTCGATGTCTGCTTCGGCCACTCCCTCAACGACCGTGAACTGTGAGTCGGCATGAATCAACTCTTCCACTCGCGGCGCGTAGTCCGAGCCGATCAACGCGATCTTGACTTCCTCCGTCTCTGCGCGCTGTTGTTGTCGTTGCGCAACCTTGAAAATCAGGGTCAGTAGCACAGGTACTAACGCAAGCGGAATGACTATCATGGTAAGGATAGTACGCTTGTCTCTGAGGATGTCGGTAAGTTCCTTCTTGAAGATCGTGGCCGTTCGCGTCATAGCTCAGCCCCCCCAACCATCTTGATGAACTCATCCTCGTAGGTGGGCTCGGTCATACTTGCCTCGAACTCATCCTTGGTACCATGGAAGTAGAGCCTTCCTTTGTGAATGACCGCGATGTCGTCGCACAATAATGGTACCTCTCCCATGATATGGGTCGAGAACAGAACGGTCTTTCCATCGTCGCGGCATGAGCGTATCAACTCCACGATGCGGCGCGAAGTCATGACGTCCAACCCGGAAGTCGGCTCGTCGAACACCATCACATCGGGATCGTGGATGATCGTTCTGGCAATTGAGATCTTCTGACGCATACCCGTGCTCAGCCTCGAGATACGTCGATTCGCAAACTCCTCCATGTCGAGCACTGAGAAGAGCTTTCTACGACGTTCTTCGAACAGCACAGGATCCATACAATGCAGGTCGGCATGGTACTTCACCATCTCCGTGGCAGTCAGGCGATCGTACAAACCCGTATTGCCTGTCAGAAATCCAATGTGGGTCCGCACTCCCTGAGGGTCTTCTACCGCGTCTACTCCAGCGACGGTGATCGATCCTCCCGTGGGACGGAGCATCGTGGCAATCATGCGCAGTGCGGTGGTTTTTCCCGCACCGTTTGGCCCCAACAGCCCGAAAACGCGGCCCGGCTGACATTCGAAGCTGATGCCGTCGACCGCGTCTATTGTGGGACTTTTCAGCGGCCCGCCGCCGAGTTCCTTTCGTGCCCTGCGATTGAGCTTGAATTCCTTGCGAAGGTCAACGACACGGATCATCCAGCCCTCCGAGTGTGCGTGGGACTCGGTATGCGGTTCTGAATATCCGTCAGAAACTCCGCACCCACAACCGAGCGCGGATACTTACCTGCGGATCAGTGGTTGGGAGTGCGCCGAGGAGTTGGCTACACTCCTAGTTCCGTTCGTGTTCTACTCCCACTCAGCGTGACGGCGCTCGCGGCGGGGCTCGTCGTCATCGCTAAACTCTTCTTCGTACTCCTCGTACTCGTCCACGTACTCGTCATCCTCGTCGTCGAACTCTATATCGTTTTCTTCGTCGATGTCGAGTTCCTCCTCCCATTCGTGCTCCTCGTCATCTTGAAAATCAACGATAGGCAGGACCGACAATTCCCGGGACAACATGATTCCTCCACGGCTCCTATTGCTTGAATGGGACTCTTTGCTCACCCAGCAGAATCACACCACACATCGCCTCGCCCGGCCGCCAGGTGAGCGCTATTACACCCACGGGGTGGCACGGCTTCGCGAAACCGTAGACCCGATATTTCATAAGCTAAAACCAGATCGGCAAAGTTCGCTACCACCTTCACGATTATCGTGCCGAACCCGCGAGGCGATTTGGGGAATTCGCCGTTGTAGAGGCGTTCTTCAACGGCTGACACCCTGGCTGTACATACTGATCTCAGCTAACCTTCATTCGCATCAGTTGAGGACGTGAGCAGTGGACGAAATTCTCGAACATTTGCGAACCGCACTCCCCGGTCGATACACAATCGAACGGGAGATTGGTCGAGGCGGTATGGCTACGGTGTACCTCGCGACCGAGGACCACCCGCACCGCGAGGTGGCGATCAAGGTCCTGAGTCCCGAGTTCGCGACCTTTGTGATGCGGGAACGTTTCCTCCGCGAAATCGACGTAATCTCGAAGCTTTTGCACCCCCATATCGTGCCTGTGCACGCAGCGGGTGACGCAGACGGGATGCTGTACTACGTGATGCCATACATCAAGTGCGAGTCACTCGGACATCGATTGGCGCGTGGAGAGCGGTTGCCGGTTCCGTTGGCCCTGAGGATTGCTCAGGAGGTCGCGGGTGCGTTGCACTACGCCCACGAAGCGGGGGTGGTGCACCGAGACATCAAGCCGGCCAACATCCTTCTCCAGGACGACCATGCACTGGTTGCGGATTTTGGAATTGCCAGAGCCGTTGGAGACGCCGGTGGAAGACAGCTCACTCAGGCCGGGGCGGCCATGGGTACACCGGCATACATGAGCCCAGAACAGTGGTCTGCGAGCGGGGATGTAGACGGTCGTTCAGACCTTTACAGTCTCGGATGCGTGCTGCTCGAGGCATTGGGCGGAAACCCTGGAGGATTGAGCCCCGCCGAACGTGTCGGCGCGGTCCCCGAGGCGGTGCGCAAGGCCTCCGGAGGTGATCACACAACCGGCGGGCTCACAGTTGCACTCCAACGTGCGCTGGCTCTAAACCCCGGGGAGCGATTCCAGACTCTTGCTGAGTTTTCCGATGCGCTCAGTTTGTCTGATCCCGGCAGTGTGACTGTGCAGGCCGAGGCCAAGAGGCACCGCCCAACAAAGGGCGGTCTGTTGGTGATGCTGGCGGTCGTTGTCCTGGCAATCGTCGTCGGTACTTTGCTTCCGTTTGGCGAAACTACGGAGGACGCAGGTCCTCCGCGGGTTGTCGTCGCCGCATTCGAGAATCAGACTGGAGATCCCGCGTTGGCTCCAATCGGCCCCATGACCGCGGACTGGATCACGCAGGGATTGTCTCAAACTGGGCTCGTGGAGGTTCTCGGAAACCTTTCGGCGATTGCGTCGACTGCGGCCGGAGGAGATGGAGGTTCTGCCCCTGATAATGCGCAGATGCTCGCAGACCAATCTGGTGCAGATGTAGTGATCTTGGGCAGGTACTACAGGCAGGGTTCGTCCATCCAATTCCAGGGCCAGATCACCGACGCACGGGACCTGACACTCATTAGCGCTCTCGAACCGGTGCTAGCACCGGTTGATTCACCTCTGGTGGCGGTAGAAGAACTCCGGCAACGAGTGATGGGAGCGTTGGCTCTGCGCTTCGACGAACGGCTGAGTTCATGGGCGCAAGTCAGCAATCAGCCTCCATCATATGACGGCTATTTGGAATACATGGAAGGCATGTCGGTCTTCATGCAGCAGTTGAACGGCGAAGCGGCCGTTCCTCATCTACTGCGGGCCGCAGAACTCGACACCAATTTTGTAACACCGCTGTTGTTCGCTGCCTTTGCATCGGCCTCCAGCGGTGGTTGGGAGTTGGCCGACTCACTTGGGCGAGTGGTGGATGAGAAGCGTGACAGGCTCATTCCACTCGAGCAGTTTACCCTCGACTGGGTCATCGGAATGACGCACGGGAACTACGAGGGCGCTCTCGATGCCATGCGACAGGGAGTCCTGATTGCGCCCAGTCCCGAGATGCATACGCTTGTCGCGATGACTGCCCTCGCGCTGAACAGGCCGCGCGACGCACTCGACGCCCTCGATGAGATAGATCCTGATCGGGGGCTGATGCGCGGTTTCTTTCTGCATTGGACTAACATCACTACTGCGTTGCACATGCTCGGGGAGTATCGTAGGGAGCTCGCTGAAGCACGCCGCGGCCAAGAGTTGTACCCAGGCAATCCATTCATGGCGGTGAATGTCGCCAGGGCGCTCGTGGCGCTGGGACGTACAGATGAAGCGATTGAGGCCCTTGGCGATGAACCCTCACACCCTCCAACACACTGGACCGCGGCCGCTGAAGACGCTCTGATCATTTCGCTGGAGATGGAGGCCCACGGTTATCACTCGGATGCCGCTGCTGTCAGGGAATGGGCCATTGACTGGTTCGATTCAATGGATCAAGAAACCCTTGCACAGCAACTCTATCGGTACGGCCACGCCCGGATGCTCTACTTCGCGGGCCGACTGGATGAAGCTGAAGTACTGTTTCAGGCCTTGGCTGATGCAGTGCCGGACAGTGTGGGGTACCGCGCATATCTTGGTTCGACTGCCGCTCGAAGAGGTGACCGAGAAACGGCGATGCAAATCTCGGCTTCCCTGGAGCAAATGAGTCGGCCGTTCAGGTTCGGAAGCATTCCCTACTGGCAGGCACGCATTGCAGCCGTGCTCGGCGAACGTGAACTGGCCGTGACGAAGCTACGGGAGGCCCTTGACCAAGGCATGCAAGTCTCTGAGGCGTTTCACCGTGACTTCGACCTGCAATCCCTACGCGGCTACGAGCCGCTAGAGGAGCTGCTGAGACCTAAGGGCTAGCACTCCCGGTGCGTTTCGAAAATCGAAACCTTCTTTCCGGCCTTGTCACGAGTGTATTCCGCCGG
This sequence comes from Gemmatimonadota bacterium, assembly GCA_039589395.1. GTDB lineage: Bacteria > Gemmatimonadota > Gemmatimonadetes > Gemmatimonadales > GWC2-71-9 > JBDGYW01. The sequence goes on along the minus strand of JBDHHK010000043.1, from coordinate 19,032 downwards.
CGCGAACCTCTCCGCCGAGAACAACGGGCCGTCGATACAAGCTCTCTCACCGTTCGGTATCGAACACTTCCCACAAATACCGACTCCACAGCTGGTCATGCGTTCGACCAGGTGGTAGATGTCCGACGGCGGCGCGAACTCGCGTTCTACCTTGTCCACCGCACGCATCGCGATTTCGGGCCCGCAATTGAAGAAGCAGGGTCGATCGGGCTTGTCTGCTGACAAAGTCTGGTGCAGGACGTCGGACACATACCCACACACGCCGGCTGTGCCGTCGTCAGTCGATACCGCAACCTCACCCATCTCTTTCAGCGCATCGAGGTATACGAGCTCACTCGCTGTCACCGTACCTATCACGAATTTCTTCGGTCCCGGGTGCTTGCGCGCCGCATGGTGAACTGGTGCGATTCCGCAGCCGGCTCCCACAAAGTAGACAACACGGTCCGCCGGCAGTTCCTCGTGATGGCCGTACGGTCCGCGTACACGCACCACATCATTGACCTTGAGCTCGAACGACTTCGCCGTCATCGGGCCGACGTTCCGAATGACTAGCTCCAATCCGTCTTCGTTGCTCGCCACTGAGAACGGCTTCGAAAGGCTATTGCCGACCTTCAGGAACACGAACTGACCGATGCCTGCCTCGATGTTCTCACGAAACTTTAGGAGTCGAATCGATTCACCGTACTCCTCCACCGCCGAAACAACGAAAGGTCGGTGATCCATGAGCATACTGTTCAGAGTTCTATCGGTCGCGAGGTCGGTGCCTTGTACGAGATCGACCTCGAGTTGCGCGAAATACTCGCGGATTTCCTCGGAGTCGAGCCCGCCTAGTGCAGTTCCGATGGCGTAGAAGAACGACGGGTCAACCTCGTCGAGTAAACGGATGTCAGAGGCACCGCGGATTCCGCCCATGACGATGAATGGCAGCGAAACGACTTTGCGCAGACGCGTAACTGCGTCCAACGTCGCCGGGAAGATCGCCGCGCCGGAAAGTCCGCCAAAACCGTTGCTGAGTTCGGGGTTCGGTCCTCCCAAGGAGTTGATCGCAGACAGTGCGTCAGCGCCTGCTTCGGCCGCGGCGAGCCCAACTTCCTCCAGTGCAGTTACACCGGCGTTCAGCTTCACTATGAGCGGCTTCTTGGTTGCCTTGCGGCACGCAGCAACGATGCTTCTCACGCTGTCGGGGTTGGACCCGATTAAGATGCCACCTTTGTGCGCGTGTGGACACGAAACGTTGATCTCGTAGCCATCCGCCACGTCGCCGGCCTTTTCAAACTCAGCAACGGAGTGCGCAAACTTCTCCTCGGTGCTTTCACCCACTTGCGGCATCAGGAATACATCTGCGGGCGACCTCTCCCTCAGCTCTCTGAAACTCTCTACTGTTGCCTCGAGTCCAGGGTTAGCGTACCCAACGGCATTCCACATGGAGTCCGGCGACGGCTGCGTCAGGATGTCTTCGGGGTTACCCTCGCGTGGCTCAATCGTGGTGCTCTTGCCCACAAAAAAGCCAATCTGAGGCACGTTTTCGAACATCCACCGCGCAGTGTCACCGTTGGTGGAGATGACGCCTGAAGGAAATCCGAAGCGTCCCCGCACCTCTTTGCCCAGCAAAACGATCATATTCGCGCTTCTCACTCAGAGAACGTTAACGATGTCTCGTAGTACTTCACGAGCCGCCTTTGGACGGTCTGCGGCGCTGGTGATGGCCCTTCCAACAACTAGCAGAGATGATCCTGCAGCCACCGCTCGGCCGGGCGAGAGAACGCGCTTCTGGTCATCTCCCGCTGGTGTTGTCGTACCCTTGATTCCCGGCGTCACGTAGAGGAACCCGGGCCGCAGTTCGTCCTTGAGGCCATGCATGTCAGCCGCCGAACAGACGATGCCGTCGAGGCCGGCGGCTACCGTTAGCATTGCGAGCCGCAGGACCTGTTCCTCCACTGGGCCCGGCACTCCGCATTCTTGGTTGAGGGTTTCCGCGTCTATGCTGGTGAGCACCGTGACGGCGATGACTTTCGGTCTCGAACCGTCGGGCGGATTTGCCGCTTCAACACCTTGCTTGGCTGCCATCATCATCGCCAAACCACCCGAAGCATGGACGTTGAATATCGCCACACCCAGTTCAGTGGCCGCCCGCGCTGCCCCCTTCACCGTGTTCGGAATGTCATGGTACTTCAAATCGAGAAAGACACCGGCACCGAGATTCTTGACCAGAGCCACTACCTCCGGCCCGAAGCGCGTGTACGATTCCTTCCCGACCTTGAACAAGCCCACGTAGGGGCTCAACTCGTGCACCAAGTTTTCCACGTCCGTCAGTGTATTCAAGCCGTCTAGTGGCAAGCACACCATGTCTCTAGCGATTCGTTCCTGCGGCGTCAATTCAGGCACTGTAGCTGGCCTTCCTACCCAACCTTCGGGAATCCATGTTTCTCACCCCACCCGAACGGATCTTCGCGCCACTCTGAAAGAAGAGCGATTTGCTCTTCCGATAGGAAGCCGCCGGTTTTCGCGACATCGAGCAAAGCCGGAAAGGTGAGTAGCGAAGTGAAAAAACACGGCGGATCCAGCGCCTCAAACTGCTCGGCCGCTTTCTCGAGGCCGTAGCTAAAGATCGACAGGCACCAGTTGCAGTCTCCATTCGCCTCGCGAACCGCCTCGACTGCTCGGGCCGAGCTGCCACCGGTGGAGATCAGATCCTCGATCACGACTACTCTCCGGCCGCCGAGATCCGACTCGGCGTCAATGCCCTCAATTCGGTTCTTCAGGCCGTGTCCCTTGGGTTTGTCGCGTATGTATATGTACGGAAGTGAGAGCACGTCTGCCAAAAGTGCACCGTGCGGTATTCCCGCAGTGGCGGTGCCGGCCACTACATCCGGATCTATGCCCTCCTCGGCGATGATATCCGCGAGGCCTTGGGCAATCACTTGCCGCATCTGAGGATAAAACAGGAACATGCGGTTGTCGTTGTATATGGGCATGCGATAACCTGAAGCCCACTGGAAAGGGTTATCGGGATTGAGTTTGATCGCCCCGATGCTGAGCCCTTCTTCTGCGATCCTACTGCTTAGGTTTTTGATGACGGTTTCCTCGCGAGAAACGTTCAGTCTGTGGTAATGGTCGACGGATCGTCGTTCCTAGTCTCAGAACTGTAAATGTACCAACTCGCACAACATCCAGAATCCTGCTGCGATTGACTCTACCTCGCCTTGAGTGGCACCGGCTCCTCCTGCAGAAGCTCGTCCAGGGTCACCCGCTCCGCTGGTGGTTTCACCAAGAACGTCAACAGAACCGCCACCGCTACTATCCCAGACGCAATGAAGAAAGGCATCTCGGCACCAAAACCCTGGTAAACGGCAGTCGCCCAGATTGGCCCGGCGACACGCGCAATCCCGCCGAAAGCTTGTTGCACACCTAATGCCTGTCCAAACTCACTGTCAGAAACCCTGTGCGTGACCGATGCGGATGTAGTGGGAAACAGACATGCTGTACCGATCGGGACGAGTGTCCAAAAAGCTGCAAGCACGATCACCGAGTCGGGAAGCACGATCAAGAAAATCCCCGTCATCAACAATATCGCTCCTAGCCTCATCACTTTGATCTCGCCAAGCCAGTCTATGAGCCTGCCGAGGATGAGCGCGCGCATAACGACACTGGTTGCTCCCACATAGACGAAGAAGAAGCCAGCCGTGGTTTCCGTGACTCCGAAGCCACTCTGCAGATAAAGAACCAACACGCCGATAGTAGATATGAAACCGAGCATACCGACGGTATAAATCCAGATTAGCAGCGACACCTCATTGCCAGGCCTTCTCAATACCTCCCACATCGCCGTCCGGATGGAACGCGTCGGACCTGACAACGTGACCTTTCCTCTTGCTGCACGGGTGGTTGATTCGGGTAGTAGCTTCCAAGCGAAGGCAACGTTCAAAACACACAGTGAACCGGCCACGATCCCTGGTGCCGCAGGACCAAACCCGAACGCTAGTGATCCGATCGCCGGACCGATCATCACACCGGCACTGGTGGAGGCGGTGAGCCATCCTAGCGCCTTGGCGCGGTCCTTGGCCTCAAACGCATCACCGACGTACGCCTGCAGTACGCCGGTTGTTCCTCCCCCGAGCCCCTGGATGACCCGCGACAGGAACAACATCCACAACGATGACGCAAACCCGAAGACAAAGAACGCGATCGCCGAGGTGCCGAGTCCGACTAATATCGCTGGCCTCCGTCCGTACCGATCTGAAAAGCGTCCCCACCAAGGTTCCGACGCTAGTTTCGCGATCGAGAATGAAGCGATCAGCCAGCCGATCATCCATTCCTGTGCATCGAGCCGTAATGCGTAGTAGGGCAGCAGCGGGAAGATCACCGCGTACCCCAACATGTCCACGAATGCCGCCGCCATGAGCACAGAGATGCGTTTCATCGTTTGGTGCCCACCGCCATTGCAGCCGCAGATATGGACATCAACACCACCCCGTATGCAGCAGCCACCCCGATGTCGAACTCACGCAGCGCCGACAGGATCTCGATCGAGATGGGGCGGGTATCGTACGTGTACAAGACGATCGAGGTAACGAAGTCCCCTAGGGCAGTGGCAAACGCCAGGGCGCCACCGGCCAATACTGCGGGACGCAGTAGCGGTAGGGTTACATGTCGGATCGTACGCCAGCGGCCGGCGCCTAATGCAGCTGCCGCCTCGTCAAGTGAAGGATCGAGTTGTCTGAATCCCGCAACGATCGAGCCGCACACGATCGGGATGTTCCTCAGCATGTATGCCAGCGGCAGAATCACAACTGTGCCCACCAACACCCAACGGCCGAACCAGGGCTCCCTCACACTAAATGCCGTGGCGAGCGCGATGGCCAGCACCGTTCCGGGTACAGCCCACGGAACCGTGGTCAGAGTTTCAATGACGTTTCGAAGCCCGACTCGGCGCTGCACTACTACTCTTCCCACCCAAAGAGCCAGTGCAATCGCCAAAACAGTGGCGGCGCCTGCCATCCACAGTGAGTTGACCAATGGCCGGAGCCTCACCGGATCGGTCACCAACGCACCATAGTTTCCCAAGGTGTACTCGGGAGGTATGGCCTGAGTCGTCCAGGTGCCAACAGGTACAAATGAAACGAGCAGAAGAGTAAGGTGGGGGAGAAGCAGGAAGATCGCGAAGCCCCAACCGATTATTGCCGCCCCCCATCGGGCGACCGGCCGGCCCAATGAATGCGCGGCGGGCGGCGTTCCCTTCCCCACCGCCGCAACGGAGCGCCCAGATTGGGTTCGTCTGTACAGAATCAGGCCGATGAGTGCCACTCCCGCGAGCGCAGCCGTCTCAACCAATGACATTGACAAGTCGCCGTTGAGTTTGCTGGCGACGATCTGTGTGGTCATTACCCTAAAGCCGCCACCGAAAACGTATGGCGCGCTGAACGATCCCAGCGCAGTCATGAACGTGAGCAGCGCCGCAGCACCGACTTGCGGCCACAGAAGCGGAAGCGTCACACGCCTGAGCGTGCCCCAGGCACCGTGACCCAACGAGTGAGCTGCTTCAATCATCGATGAATCGATCTTGGCGAGACCAGCCCGTGCGAAGAGATAGAAATAGACGTACATCGAATAGGCGTGAACGAGTAGGATTGCCCCCCAACCCCTCAAACGCCAAGGATCTTCAGAGAGACGAAGAAGGCCTCGTACGGCTCGGGCGACAAAACCGCTTTCGCCGTAAAGGAACATGAACGCGATGACACCTACGAGCGGCGGCAAAACGGCTGGAAGGGCAACGAGGGCGCCGAGCGTTCGACGTCCCGGAAATTCGAGCCGCTCGAACACGAACGCGAGTGGCACGCCAATGCTTCCCGCCAGCACCACGCTTGCGACAGAGATCCAGAGGCTGTTCCATAGTGCACCCCACTCCTGCCGTTGACCGGCGAACGAAACCAGGTACTCGACCGTCCACCCGGCATCGCCTCTAATCGACCTAACCACCACCAAAACGATCGGAAAAACCACGATCCAAACGAGCAGGAGCGTAAGCAGCAGTCCGCGGGGACGCTGGACGGTCAAATGGCCTCTGGGTAGCAGCGTGCGCGAGTTGCAGTCAGTCGAACTTCGTCACCTACTCGAGCCGAGTCGACTGGGGCCTCGACTTCAACGGACGACTTTTCGACTGACACCGTGAAGAAAGCTCGAGCCCCGGTGTAACGGCATTCGACCACGGTTCCACCAAGTCCGACACCGTCAGTAAACGAGATCGCCTCCGGCCGCACTACGACGTTGACCCGTTGCCCTTCGGCAAGCGGAGCTGGGCTAACAACGGGCCATTCAACCGAATCGCCGATCCGCACCTTGCCGCCGGGATGAATTACACCAGTCAAAACACTTGCCCGACCGACAAATGTCGCAACGAATTCCGTTGCCGGCTCCTCGTAGAGTTCTCGAGCCGATCCCTCCTGTTCGAGCGCTCCGTTCTTGAGTATTGCTACGCTGTCACCCAAGGCGAATGCCTCTTCTTGCTCGTGGGTGACAAATACAGTAGTGACCCCAGCCTTCACCAAGGCCGCGCGCAATTCGCGTCGTGTTTTCTCTCGCAACGTGGGATCGAGATTCGACAGCGGTTCGTCCAGCAGGAGGACACGGGGTTCAGGAGCCAACGCCCGCGCGACAGCCACACGCTGCTGCTGACCGCCGGAGAGGGCGGTCACGTCGCGTTCTCCATATCCGTCCAGATCGACCAGTGCTAGAACCTCATCGGCGCGCCGTCTGCGTTCTTCCCGAGACTCCTCGGTCAGTCCGAAGGCCACGTTTTCGTATACCGAAAGGTGAGGAAAAAGAGCGTAGTGCTGGAATACCATTCCGAAGCGGCGTTCAACCGGCTGCTGCTGCGTAACATCCTTGCCTTCGACAACGATCGTTCCAGTGTCCGGTTTCTCGAATCCGGCCAACAATCTGAGGGTGGTTGTTTTGCCGCTTCCACTTGGACCCAACAGTGCAAGCACCGAACCGCGATCAACGCTCAGAGTGATTCGGTCGACCGCCTTCTCGTCACCGAAGCTCTTGGTGAGGTTGTTGAGCAGCAAGTATGAGCTGGACATCACCGCCGCCCTGTTTCCGCGCCGCGTCCCCGCACGTGACGATCCCAATAAGACATCCAGTCTGCACCGACGCGGCTCAGCAGTTCCCAATCCATGTCCTCGGGCACCATCTCAGCCTTTACGACGCGCGCCCATTCGGGAAGCGAATCGAACGGTAAATCCGTTCGAGCGGGCAGCCGGAACTCATGTCTCGCAGCTATCAACTGACCTTCGAGAGAACCCACCCATTCCACGAATCTCTGCGCTAGCTCCAGTTGCTGTGTGCCGCGAACAATCGCCACGGCATCCTCGATCACTGGGGTGCCGCTCGACGGCAACAGGTAATCGAGCGGATTGCCCTTGCGTTGTTCTGTGAGTATGTCGGGGAGACCCCAGAGGGTGATCGTCCCTTCATGGCGCAGGAGTTTTTGATGAAGTAGTGCAGGGTTCAGAACGTACTCACGTGTCTGCACGTCGAGGCGCCGCAGCCAGTCGAACCCGGCTGCCGTGTCCCCCGTCGCCCTGAGACCCCTTTGAATGATCATGCCGAATATCGCCCGCATTGTGCCAGACGCCAGTGGATCTCGAATCAGAATCTCGTCGGCCCAGCGCGGCTCGAGCACGTTTTCCCAGTCGGGGGGTACCTCCGATCTTTCGAGCGCTTCGGCACTATACGCGATGACTGCTGGCGTCTCGTAAGCGGCAAAGAACAGGTCGCCGGGCCCGCGTCCACGCGCAGGAATCGCTTCGGCCCAGCTCGGCCGGTAAGCAACCAGCAAAGACTCGGCGGCTGCCCGGCCAAATTGCGTAGATGGGCCACCGTACCAGACATCAGCCTGCGGGTTGGCCCGTTCCGACCGGACCCGGTCGAGCACATCCTGCGAACCCATGTCGAGCCAACGAACGTCTACTCCCGGATTCGCCGCCTCAAAGGTCTCCTCGGCGAGGGTGAGCAGGGAGCGGCCGTGGGGGGAGTAGATGACGAGGGGGGTGCGGCCGTCGGTGCACGCAGTGAAGGTGAGTAGGAGGAGGAAGGCCCCAAGTGTGCGGCGGACGGGCGGACGGGCGGACGGGCGGACGGGAAACGTCGAAGGTCCAACGTTGAACGACCAACATCGAACGATTTTGCCGGGCAGTTCGAAGTTCGATGTTCGACGTTCGATGTTCAACGTTCCCCTCCCCTCCCGCTTCTCCCGCTTCTCAGCCCCATCACAGCTCCCCAGCGCCCAGATCCAACAAGTTGAGAAACAGCCTGAACGCCCCTACCACCCCTGTCGGAATCGATCTGAAAAAGCTGAGTCCCGTGTACACATACGTGCCCTCACCGTACCGAGCCACCAGCAACCCTCCCCTCACCGGATCACTGCCGGGATCTGCCATCTCCAGCAGAGGCGTGTACGCATCATCCCACGTACCGGCGAAGTAGAGCCCCCTCTCTTGAGGCCAGCCCTCCCAATCTTCGCTGGAAATGCGGTTCGGAATGTTGAATACGGGGTGCTCGGGTCGGAGCAGACTCACTGCCGCCGTCTCATCAGTGATGCGATCGTGCGGACGGGAAATCTCAATGTCGTACGGCGCAAAGTCACCTGCGGCGAATTGATACTGCTGATACAAAACGACCAGGTGCCCACCTTGCTGCACGTACTCCAGCAGACGATCGTTGTGATTCACTAACGCCGTGTCTGTCTCGTATGCTCGGCTTCCCACCACAAGCACGTCGAACGAAGAAAGCTCCGCGCGCGCAAGGCTTTCCGCATCCAGCACGTGCACCGGAAGGCCAAATCTCTCGAGAGCTTCTGGGACTCTGTCAGCAGCGCCGCGCACGTATCCGATGTTTGCGGCGGAGGGGAATTGGATTGGTTCGATCCATACGTCCGACACCGCATCTACGACCATAGAGTTTGGACGTATGTGCGGATAGGACACTGACACCACTCCTCTGTCGAACACTCGGCCATCGTTCATGCGGACCTTTGCCCTCACCTGAAGGCGCGTACGTTCTCCGGTGGGCGGCCTCGTCAATCGCAGCCTGAACGTCCTCGATTCTCCGCGGGCCCGGAAGTCGAATGGCACTGCGTTCGGCGTAGTCATATCCGCAGCGTCGAGAGCGACCGTGCCAGACACTTCACCGTCCCAATTGTTCACGAGCGTGACGCTGAACGTCCTATCGCTGCCATCGTCCGATGACCAAATCAGTTTTGCTGGCTCGATCTTGACGTCCACTCGCGGTACGACACGAACCGGCAGCCTCACTTCACCGATAGCTTGGTCGTTGCGTCTGAACGTCACTTCCCGTTCAAGCCTCAACGCAACCCCAAAAACCTGCAACGATACCGACGCTTTGAGTTGCGGCGGTTGGAGCGGAAGTCCTCGAAGCGCCGGCGGCACCGAGCTCCAGTCGTACATCCCGCCGATAAGCGGCCGTTCCAGATAATAAGGCTGACTCAGAATTGCCGACGACGACACAGAAACTTCGAATTGGCGTTCTTTCAGGGAGCCTGCGTCGAGTTGGGAAGTACCGTCGCCGAGCGCCCTGGTTCGCCAGTCGTCAGGTGTATGAAGCGATACACTTTCAAAAACGACGTCGAAGGGCCCGCCGTTATGAACCTCTACGGTCACGTTGATCGGTTTACCCGGGACGATTTCGCCCGACTCCGCTCTCGCATCAATCACCAGTCCGGCCGCGATCGAGAGGGCCTCCTCCAGCATCTTGCGCCGGCCCAACGGGATCGCAGACCGTTCCGCCCGTGCGACTGCCCGAGCGATGGGTTCGGCGGAGGCCGAGATACGGCTGGCAGTGATCGCGTCACGCAACGAATCGGCGAAACCGGCCAACCACGAGGTATCGCCAGGTATTCCCAGAAAGAGGCTGTCGCCTGCGCCATCCTCGCCGGCTGCACTGGTTCGGTCTTCCAAAAGCCGGAGAAACGTCGAGCCGGGTCCGATTGGCTGTGGACGTCCCATATCCTGCGACCTATGACGGCTGCGGCTAGCCATCGCAATTTGTTGATAGGTTCGGCCCGACCTTGGCTCCAGGGCTCCGATAGGCAATTCCAAGGTCGCGGACGCACGATTGAACCAGGCTGACTGATATAGCTTCTGAGGAGTCCACGGCGCGAGGTCCTCTTCCGTGCTCAGCTCAGGAAAGCGTGCGGGGTCGCCAGCGGCGTCGAATGCGGCCCGAGCGGCAACTCCCGCAGATTGATGCTGGCCGTGGCCGTCGCGCGGGGTGCCCGTGAACATGGAGAGGACCACGTGCGGTTTGAATCTCCTGATGACGCGGACCACGTCCTTCAGAATTGAATCCGGTTGCCAGAATCGAGACGTCTCAGCAAGCGAGTTCGAGAATCCGAAGTCATATGCGCGCGTGAAAAACTGTCGTGCCCCATCGACGTACCTTGCCGAAGACAATTCACCGGTTCGCACCAACCCCAACCCAACACCTAGTTCGTCGCCCACGAGGTTCTGTCCACCCTCGCCGCGGCAAAGCGACAGATAAGCGGCGTCTGCACCGTAACCACGAGCCGCCAACGTCAGAAAGGCTGTGTCTTCATCGTCGGGGTGAGCGCCGATCACCAAAACGCGCCTGTTTTCTGTGAGGCGCTGGAGTAGAAAATCTAGAGCTACGACACCACCGGTCGAGGGAGGCGAAAGCTGAGCGGCCAGTGGCGCCTGTCCGGCACCTGCCAGCGCGAAGAGAACTGCGAGACTAAGCGGCCTGGCGAGCAACGACTATGCTGCGCAGGCGCTCTGCGCTCGGGTCCTGGGGATCGCCGAACGGCATGGGGTGCCCGCTCGGATCCAGTACCACGGTGGGGCAGACAAATTCGTAGCGACGTGCGCGCACGAGATCTTGTACGCTCTGGGTGCCCACTGGAGCACCGATGAAGATACGCGCCGGCAGCATCGGTTGGATGGCCTGGGCTGCGGCCAGAGCCTTCCAAGGAGAGGTCGCATGCCCTTCGACGATGACGACGTTCGCACCCTCCAGTTTCCTGAGCGGGCGCTGGCCGCGGAAGAGGAGCCGTTCCGTCTTGATTGCGCGGCGTGCGCGGTCCATGGCATCATTCAGTGCCTCGATCATGCCAAACCGAGGCTGGAATTCGTTGTCCAGCACCGCGTCCGCGTCCTCTGCAATCGCGCCGATAATGCCCAGTCCTTCGAGGCGCACATGCGCTGCAACGATCACGTCGAACTCACATCCCATCACCTTGGCTGCATTGGCTGCCACCTCCACGCCGGTGGGAGTGATCCCCACAATTACCGTCGGCGGCGTAGTACGCCTGGTCAGCTGATTGCCAAGCTGCGCCCCGGCGCCTGAGCGGCTGGGGTAGAGGGCAGAGTCCGGGGAAACCGTCACCATGGTATAGCGAATATATCTCAAGTTCGCGCCTGAGCAAACGCGGGCGTCTGAGTCGCATTGTCCGAGACCCTCAGTCATATTTCGCCAACACCGCTGCTCCAGGCGCCTATTACCAGCTTCAGGCGGTGTAACGACGCGGCGCAGCCGCATGTTGAGAGAGAAAGATCGATGAGTGCGACAAGAGAAGGCCGGACACCCGAAGGGTTATATGGCAACAATCAGGTCAGCGCAGAAGCGGCACGGGAAACGGTCGAGGCCGCTCGGGAAAAGGAGTGGAGAGCACCGAGTTTCATCAAGGAGCTTTTTGCCGGTAAGCTGAAGCTCGACCTGATGCACCCCTGGCCACAACCAGATTCCGACGAACTCGAAAGTGCCAAACCATGGCTTGAAAAGGTGGAGTCTTTTCTGCGCGAGAACGTCGACGGTGATGCAATCGACCGGGAATCCAAAGTACCGAAAAATGTAATCGACGGGCTCCGTGAACTTGGCTGCTTTGGCGTCAAAATCCCGAAGGAATATGGCGGTCTCGGATACTCGCAGGCGATCTACAACAAGATGCTGTCAATGGCAGCCAGCGTTGACGCGGGCGTGGCAACACTTCTCTCGGCACACCAATCCATCGGCGTCCCGGAACCTCTCACACTTTTTGGAACTCAGGAACAGAAGGAGAGATACCTCCCCAAGTTCGCCGCCGGGGCGATCAGCGCTTTTGCGCTCACCGAGGAGGGAGTTGGCAGCGATCCCGCACGGATGACCACGACGGCTGAGCTAACCGAAAACGGCCAAGCGTACATCCTGAACGGAGAGAAGGTGTGGTGTACGAACGGAACAGTGGCAGAGGTCATTGCAGTGATGGCGAAGACAGGTGAACGCAAAGTCACCGCTTTCATCGTACACACCGACTGGCCGGGCGTAGAGGTCACTCACCGCTGTCATTTTATGGGAATAAGGGGTATCGAGAACGGGATCATAAAGTTCACGGACGTTAGCGTCCCGATTGAGAACCGCCTGTGGGGAGAAGGCCAGGGACTCAAACTGGCGTTGATCACGCTCAACACGGGGCGGCTCGCTGTACCGGCCACATGCTCCGCTGCCGTGAAGCGTTGTCTGGAAGCCACGAGGGAATTCAGTAAGAACCGTGTTCAGTGGGGTCAGCCAGTTGGCAAACATGACTCTGTCGCTCAGATGCTGGGGTTCGTAGCTGCGAACTCCTTTGCTATCGACGCTGTGCAGGAGATCTCTGGCTTGATGGCAGATCGGGGTGGGGCAGATATCAGACTCGAGGCCGCAATCGCAAAGATCTGGACAAGCGAGCGGGGCTGGGAAGCTATCGATGCCGCACACCAGATATGCGGCGGCCGCGCATATGAGACTGCGGACAGTCTCAAGGCTCGAGGACAAAAACCGCTACCCATCGAACGTACGATGCGCGACTTCAGGATCAGCCGCATTTTGGAGGGATCGACCGAGGTATTGAGGCTGTTCATAGTTCGGGAAGCGTTAGACACTCATCTCAAGGTCGCCGGCGCACTGGTGAGTCGAAAGGCATCGACAGCACAGAAGATCCCGGCCTTGATCAAGGCCATGCTCTTCTACATGGTGTGGTATCCCGCTCGGTGGGCGGGTTGGGGTTGGTGGCCACGCTACGTTCAATTTGGCAAGCTCGCCGGTCACATGCGCTGGGTGGATCGTCGCAGCCGCAAATTGGCACGCATGCTGTTTTATACCATGATGCGGTACGGAGCGAAGCTGGAAAGACGGCAGGCCGTATTGGCGAGAATGGTCGACATCGGTGCCGAGCTATTCGCGATGGTGGCCGCGTGCGCCAAGGCCCAAGGCCTCAGAACGAGCACGGACCCCGAGGAACGTGGGCAGGCGGCTTCTGCAATTCACATGGCCGAGGGCTTCTGCCGCATGTCGCGCAGGCGAATCGACGCCGATTTCAGAGGCATCTTTCACAACGATGACCTACCGATCTACGAGCTAGCGCAGCGCGTGTTGGGTGGCGAGGTGGAGTGGATGGAAAGCCGGGATGTGGTGAGGAATGTCGAATGACCAATCATGAATATCCAATGATGAAGTGAGGTGGCAGTCGGGCGATCGTTGTTCGTTGCGCGCTGCGCGCACCCTTTCCCCCTTCCCCACTCTCCTTTCCCCTCCTGCCGCCGTTCTACAACGCCTGTTGTCCGCCATCAACACCATCACCCTGGAAAAGCCTAAAAACGGCGTTCCCGCAGGGCATGTACCATGCTGTATAATTTCTAATTGATTGATGGAAACTTGCTGAGGAACTTCACATAAACTGGACCCTCAATATGCAAAACTCGTTTCGCAGTCTGAAACCGTTCGCTCTCCTGACATTCGTCGTTTCCACTCTCACAATCAGCTGCCTTACCGACCTGGACGGGCCCGTATATGTACCCGGATACTTCGCGCTGGCTCCTTCGTTTGAGAGTAGTGCCGCGGGTATCGTAGACGTTGATGCCATTCGCGTGATTCTCGTTCGGGACGAGGATGGCACGGTCGCCATCGATACCGTTGTCACGCACGAGTTTTTTTCGGACGAAGTTGATCTGAGCTTCTCCGTACCCGTCTCTTCGTCAGCCGAGACGTTCACACTCACAATCGAGTGTTTGTCACCGACTGGGGCTATTGTGTTTGAGGCCGGTCCGTTGACAGTCACCGCCACGACGTCGGATACGGAAAATGTGGTGGCGGAAACCGTGCCGATCACCTATGTGGGCGTGGGTTTCGACGCGGAAGACATCGACGTTCCCGGCGATGACGTTTATTACGTGCACATGGACGATACCCTGACCTTAGAAGCGATTGCCCTAGACAGTTCGGGTGCCGTCATCGAAGGTACGCCAATCAAATGGTCATCCAGTGATACCAACCTTGTGAAGTTTCCGATCCCGGCCATCGGAACGATGGAAGCGGGATTGACGCGCGGATGGGTGGACGTGACCGCCGAGCTGCTCTCAGGGCAGACCGACATCGTCGAGGTCTACGTAGAGCCGGTGCCGAGTGAGATCACGACGTCCCACGGCCCAGGCCAGACCGGCCTGGTCGGAGTAGCGTTGCCGATCGATATCGAGGTGATCGTAAATGCACCGGACGGTCCAATTGAAGGGTCGATCGTCGATTTCACGACCGGTGATGGTGGATCGTTCTCGCCAACATTCATGGCAACGACCACAGACGGATACGCTTGGACAACATGGACACTCGGCCAAACCGCAGGGCAGCAAACTGCGGTCGCCACCGTGCGCAATTACCCGAACCTGCAGGCGACGTTCACTGCCACAGCAGCCACACCGGTAGCGCCTGCATTGAGATTCACCGTCCACCCGAGCAATGCCGATGTCGGAGCAACCATTACTCCTTCGGTCGCGGTGACAGCTTACGACGAGTTTGGAGTGGTAGACACCGACTTCTCTGGCGATGTGGCCATTGGCATTGGAACTAACCCCAGCAACGGCACACTATCAGGCACCAGAACAGTTACCGCAAGCGCCGGAGTTGCGACTTTCACCGGCCTGTCTATCGATGCGGAGGGTACCGGATACACTCTGGAGGCGACTGCAACCGGATATCTGGCTGCTACCAGCAACCCATTCAACATCACTACCGCTGGTCAGGGTGGACAGGTTGCCTGGACCAATACTAATGGTGGAAACTGGAGTGACGGAAGTAACTGGAGCACTGGCTCGCCACCAACCGCGAGCGATACCGCTACCATAGTCGTGAGCGGGGAATATGCCGTAACCCTCGACACGGACGCCGAAGTGTCTGTGCTTCTGTTGGGAGATGGAACCAACCAACAAGCAATGTCTGTTGCGGGGGCAACCCTTACCGTAAACGACTCTCTGCACATCAACCAAGTGGCAGAGATGACACTGGCCGGCACGCTGACTGGCAACGGATGGATTTGTGTAGACGGCAACCTGAACTGGACTGCGGGCACCATCAGCGGGGGGAGCGCGGATCTCGTGGTCGAGCCAGCTGGCCGTGTGACGATCAGTGGCGTCGGCACAAAAACACTCGACGACCGATACGTGAGTAACAACGGTGTGATGGAGTGGCTCGAGGGTGACCTGGTTATTTCAAGCACTTCAATGATATCTGTCGAGCTTGGTGCGCATTTGCTGATCTCCGCTAATGGCAGAGCTTCGGGCACCGGGTATATCGGCAACTCCGGATACATCGAGAAGAGCGGTGCCGACTCCTCCATAGTGGAAGCTCCGATTGACAACGACGGCGACATACATGTGGCAGCCGGATACTTGGTACTCGGAGGTGAGTTTTACCACAACACCGGGGCACTCCTCACCGGCAGTGGCACAATCGACATCACAGGTGCCACGATCACCACAATATCCGGGGACATCGCACCCGGAGTATCACCCGGGATCCTCACCGTCCAGGGTGACTTACCACTCGACGCCCGCGCGACAGTGTTCGTAGAGGTCAATGGAACCACAGCCGGCACTGATTTCGATCACCTGAATGTTGTCGGAAATCTTGGGCGTGCGGGAACCTTGGACATTACGATGGGATTCACGCCCAGCGTCGGTAATTCATTCGGCATCTTGGACTTCCTGACCACGTCGGGGAGCTTCGCTAACATCATCGGGCTGGACATCGGTGGCGGTATGGAGTTGGACCCGGTATGGGGAGCCAACTCACTGACTCTTAATGTGGTTACCGCTTCACCGACTGGGGTGAACTGGACGAACGCCGCTGGAGGGAATTGGAGTGAGCCGACCAATTGGAGCACCGGCTCCGTCCCAGGGCCGAGTGACAGCGTCGGAATCCACTTGGACGGGACCTACACTGTCACCTTGGATGCACCGACCACGGTTTACACCCTCGAGGTGGGCAGATCTGCAGCAGGCACTCAGACGCTGTCTGTCGCCAGCCAGACTTTGACAGTAGACAGCTCCGTTACGATCGGCGGTACCGGCATCTTGGATATGGTTTCCGGAACACTCGACGGTCTTGGAGAGGTCACCGTGTCGGCCGGAGCCACGGCTGCGATCGAAAGCACGACCGTCAACACCCAGTTCAACAACAACGGAACGCTGGTTGTTTATGATCAGGCAAATAACATCAACGGCACATACGTGTCGGGTGCCAACTCAACGTTGCGAGTCGAGGGGGTCTGGGACACCCCATCGACCCTAACCGTAGCAAACGGCTTCACCAACAACGGCACGATAGAGTTGACGAACAACGCCGTTAGCCGAACAGCTCAACTCAACGTGACAAACGGGACGCTCGTCAACCCAGTGGGCCGCACGTTGGATTGCCTGCTTGGCGCCAGCAGCACATCGTGTCGTTTGAATGGTGAGGTGAACAACCAGGGCACCATGAACGTAAACACAACGTTCTATTGGGATGGAACGGGTGCGAATCACACGAATGCCGGTACGATTACGTCTACTGGCGGTGCGAGCATCACACTGACGCTATCCAGCGCAACGTTCACAAACAGCGGGACGATCGACGCTTCGAACGGAGGGGGTATCCTAGTCAATCACTCTGGCACAAGTCCGTCGTTCACCAACTCGGGTACGATCAACATGCGGGAGTTCAGGGAACTCAGGGTCACCAACGGCACCTTTGGCTTCCCTAGCGGAGCCATTAATGGCCCAGGTATGCTGAGGCTCAACAATGTAACCGCCAACTTCGACGTCGCCTTCGACAATGCCACACTCGAGCTGGCATCAAACGGGACTACGATCAATGGCACCACGGGCTCTATCACCAACGAAGTAGGGCAGGTGATGGCTCTTACCAGTTCTACCGTGACAATTCCGTTCACAAACAATGGCACACTCGACATACCGGCCAACACCACCGTCTTCATGAGCGATTTCACTCACGCGGACGGTGCGGCACTCGAGGGCATCGGGACGATCGATCTCTCGGCAGCAACGGTCCTGGCATTTGACGGCGATGTGAATCCGGGAGGTACGGACGCGACAAGTACCCTTAGCTTCATCGGGGACGCGTTGCCGAGTTCGCTATCAACCGCAAACATCGAGATAGGAGGGATCACGGCGGGTACCGACTACGATCAGGTGGCTGTATCGGGAACCTTCACCCCAGATGGTGCAGTCAACGTGAGCATCCTCCCTGGGTTCACACCTGCGCCCGGCAACACGTTCACTGTTCTCACAGCTACATCTCCAGTGTCAGGCGATTTTGCATCGTATACCGGCATGGATCTCGGTGGTGGGCTGGTGCTCGAACCGCAATGGAACTCTACTTCGCTCGATCTGGTGGTCACTGAAACGGTGCCCGGACAGATCCTGTTCGCGGGCGACTCAGGGTATGGCGGCCACAGCGGCATATTCACGGTCAACGCCGACGGGGCAGGACTGACGAACCCGTTGCCTCTGACCTCGCTCGGCAATGAGGCCCTCTACCCGCGTTGGTCGCCAGACCGCACACGTATCGCGTTCACCAATCCGATCGTTGGCGGCCCAACCGAAAACGTGCTGCACATTATGGACGCTGCAGGTGACACCGTCGTCCCGGTCGTAACCGATACCAGCACATTCGTCCCCCGGTGGAGCCCGAATGGAAACCACATCGCGTTCGAATGTGGTGACGGCGCGACCGAGATCGACGTTTGTGTCGTCACGGGAGTTTCCGCACAGCTCGATCTCCTCGGCGGAATTGGGGATGGCGCCAGGAAGGCATACGTCACCGATCTGGTTGACGTCCAAGACTTCGACCCGGCGAACTGGAACAACGGCCCATGGACATTTGCCTGGGATCCGTTGGACGACGATCGCATTGCCGTGGTTCGGGATTCAGTTCCGGCAGCAGGCGGAACAACCGTGAGCATGATCTTCACGATGAATTACGACGGCACATTAGTGGCGCCGTTGACCGCCGGAAGAGCGATGTATATCGGCGTTGGGAATCCATTGCGCATTTTGGGCGGTCCGGATGACTTCTCGGAGGGCGGCAACCTGGATTGGTCGCCTGACGGGATGTGGCTCATCTTCTCGGCGATGGACAATACCGGACAACGGGACATTTACCGAATCAGCAGATATGGAAATCAGTTGACGCGGCTCACGAATACGGTGGATGCAGATGACAGCCCCAGGTGGTCGCCGACCGGGAATGAGATCATGTTCGGAAGAGATCTCGGCTGCAACTACGATCTTTGGATAATGGATGCCGACGGCGGGAACCCTCACCAGGTTACAAACGAGGGCGTGTGCGACTACCAGCTGTGGCGTCTTGGCGCCGATTGGTCACCAGATGGGCAACAAATCGTGCTCACCGGTTTCGAAGGCTCCTACAACAACTTGTTCATCTACGTGATATCTCGTTTGACAACCGCGGCGAGCTATCTGACTGACAGGATCGGCCCGTTGCGTGGTCTGGGAGCCGTGTCATTCGATGAAGTTGTGGACATCCAGCCGAGCTGGAGGCCGTGAAGAACATCCAACTTTCAACAAGGAACATCCAACATCCAACGGAGGGTAGGCGATCTTCGTTGGACGTTGGACGTTCGACGTTCGATGTTCGATGTTCGATGTTCTAACGCTCCTCCCGCCCCTCTAGACACCCCTCGATTCTGGG
>JBDHHK010000042.1:0-23826 GCA_039589395.1 Gemmatimonadota bacterium | reverse complement strand
ATCGCCGGGATTCGTTCGCAGCGTCGAACGACCGCTTCTTCGTCATACTAGATGCACACCACGACCACCGTACGTCGTTCGCGTTTGGAGTAACACCGGCGGGTGAGCGTTCTGACGCCACAACATCCAACGATACCAGAATGGAAGTCGATCCAACGTGGAACCCGGTATGGGAGACGGAGACCACCCTCGATTCGCTGGGTTGGATCGCCGAGATGCGAATCCCGTTCTCGCAAATACGCTTCTCGACCAGCGGTGAACAGGTTTGGGGCATACAGCTGCGACGCGACATCTTCCACGCCAACGAAGCGACCGATTGGGCCTGGACGCCCGCCACGGACCCTGGATGGACATCGAAGTTCGGGCACTTGCTGGGTCTCAACATCGGACGCCAACCGATGCGGCTTGAAGTACTTCCATATACGGTCACTCAGGGACATTTCACCCAGGGTGCCGACCCCGCCAACCCGTTTGACGCCGGGAGTCGCTACAGAGTCTCGGGCGGCGCCGACATCAAGTACGGCATATCCAGCGACTTCACCTTGGACGCCACTATCAACCCGGACTTCGGTCAGGTGGACGCGGACCCGGCGGTGGTGAACCTCACCGCATTTGAAACGTTGTATCCCGAACTGCGTCCGTTCTTCGTGGAGGGGTCGAACATCTTCAATTTCGGGATTGGGGGCCACGACTTCTTCTACTCCCGTCGCATCGGTCGTGCTCCTCAGATATCTGACGTGGGGGCTGCTGCATATGTCGACATGCCTAGCGCGACCACAATCCTTGGTGCCGCCAAGGTCTCGGGGAAGACTCGGAACGGATGGTCGATCGGTGTGCTCGAAGCGCTCACCGCAGAGGAAAAGGCTCGAACAGCCTCTTCGACTGGTGTAGATCAAGGCGCTCTATCGGTCGAGCCACTCACCAACTATGGAGTCGTGAGAGCACGAAAGGACATGAGAGAGGGCGCGGGACAGATTGGATTCGCATTTACGACCGTACACCGTGACGTCTCTGACGCGGTGTTCGAATCGCTCGCTCGATCGGCATACAGCGGCGGAATCGACTTCACACAACGGTTCAACAACAACGCCTACTCCATCGATGGCATCTTTTCTTTCGCTCACATCGAAGGTGAGCCTGCTGCAATGCTGGCGGTGCAACGATCATCGGGGCACTACTTCCAGCGGCCTGACCAGGACCACCTCGACCTCGACTCGTCGGCAACATCAATGACCGGGACCCTAGGAATGCTGTCATTCGCCGAGACCGAGGGTAATTGGACCTTCAACGCCTACGCAGGTTACTCGTCGCCCGGTATCGAAATCAACGACATCGGATATCAGCGCTCAGCAGACAGACGCGTGGTAGGTGGTGGCATGTCTCGGCGCTGGCTGCGGCCCGGCCGGACGTTCCGTTCATTCCGCTTCGGAACTTCAGGATCGTCGGCATGGAATCACGGCGGTGACAACCTACGGCACTCGCTGAGCGCGAACGTCAATGCCGAGTTTCACAATTTCTGGAGGGTCGGACTCTCGGGTGGGTACACTCTAAAGGGACTTAGCGACCGCGAGACTCGTGGCGGGCCATTGATCGTAGAGCCGGAAGGCTGGAACGCGAACGTCTCGATTCACACGGACTCGAGGGCTCCGCTTTCTCTACACCCGGGCATCTCGGTGATCAAGAACGTTGCCGGCGGCTGGTTGATCGGAGTGCGCCCGGGCATTACGGTGCGTTCCAGTGGTGCTTTGAGGATCCGGCTCCAGCCGTCGTTCACCCGACTGCTTGCGTCGGCACAATACGTCACTCAGGTTGTTGACCCGCTTGCCACAGCGACATTTGGGGGACGCTACGTCTTCGGAACGTTGGACCAGTCGAACCTAGACCTCACAACTCGCGTCGACGTGGCCCTGACGCCGGACCTCACACTGCAGTTGTACGCCCAACCATTGGTTGCGTCGGGCGACTATGAGCACCTAATGGAGTTCGAGGCTCCTCGGACATACGACTTCATCGAGTACGGTCAGGACGGAAACTCCACCCTGAGTTATGACTCAGATGCGAACTCCTACACGGCAGACGCCGACGGTGCGGGCCCAGGTGATCCTCTGACCTTCAGCAACCCGGACTTCTCAATCCGTTCGTTACGAACCAACCTGGTGCTTCGCTGGGAGTATCTCCCGGGTTCGACTCTTTTCTTGGCGTGGAGCCATTCGCGGTTCGCCCGCTCGTCTAATGCCTCATTCAGGGTGTTCGACGAGCTGGAGAGCCTCATGAGCGACGACCAGCAGAACGTGTTGCTGGTGAAAATGACGTACTGGCTCAGTTACTAGGCCAAATCGCCAAGTTTCCCCTGTATGACGGGGCGTTGCACCAAAGTCTTCGAGCACGCCCAGTTCTGACTCCGCAAGTCGCAAGATCTCCGAGGCAACCATTTGGCTGATATCGGCGTCAAACATATGTGTAGAGAACAGATATTCACGTTGGAGAACAGTGTATGTCCAATAGTGACAACATGTTAACAGATCCGAGACAATTCTTACCACTTGCTCCACAGGACTTCCAGGTGCTGTTATTGCTGTCCGACCAGCCACTGCACGGGTACGGTGTCGTGAAGGCATCCGTGGACGAATTGGGTAAGGCAACGCTCGAATTGGGGTCGCTGTATCGGATCGTCAGTCGGATGACGAAGGCAGGTCTGATCGAAGATGTGCAGGTGGATCAGCCGGACTCGAAGCGCCAGCGGCGGTACTATAGGACCACCGATTTAGGCCGGCGGGTAGCTCGCGCGGAAGCTCTACGCTTGCAGGCACTCCTTGGCTCAGAACGCGCCTTGGTGCTGTTGGAGGATTAGTGCCTGCACTCAGCGATCGATGGGTCGAATTCCTGATCCGCCTCTTCCCCGAGGACTTCAGACACGACTACGGTGCGGACCTGCTGAGTGCATTCAAGGATCAGAGGGACGATGCATCCGTGCGTTCGCGGATGGAACTCGGCAAACATCTCAAGGTCGCGACAACAACAACAAAGGTCTCTTGGCATCTGCTCAAATCGGCACTCGAGGAGCGTCGCGCCGAGAACGCAAGGAGGCCACCAGCATTTCAACCACGGAACGAGCACATGATCCGCACAACAATGTCCGATCTCAAATACGGACTTCGAGGCCTTCTCAAGCAGCCCGGCTTCACGGCGATTTCCACGCTTACACTGGCGTTGGGAGTAGGTGCGTGTACCGCGATCTTCAGTGTGGTGAACGGGATCTTGCTCACTCCACTGCCTTACCTGAGTCCCGATCAGTTGGTGTCAGTGCGCGTGAATAGCGGAATCGATGCGGACGGCGGTTTCTACGGAACGTCTGAACCGGAGTTTTGGGATTTTAGTTCCTTCGCTCGCTCGTTCGTGGATGTCGGCGCCATGAGCGGTACCGAGGTCACGTTGGGCGACTCTACCGGGGTGCGTAGAATCCGGGTGCTGCGAACCACTGCCGGCACGCTTCCGATGCTCGGTGTGAATCCAGAACTGGGGCGGTTTTTCACACCCGAAGAGGATTTGCCCGGGGCAGCACCGACGATCGTGTTGAGCTACGGCCTGTGGCAGACTGAATTCGCGGGTGACCCGAACGTGTTGGGACGTACGGTCATATTCGACGTCATCGAACAGCCGCTGCCAATAGTCGGTGTCATGCCTGCCGGTTTCGAGTTTCCTGATGACACGTGGGAGGCGTGGATTCCACTCAGTCTGAACCGGGAGGACCCGTGGGCTCGCAACAACCACTATCTCGATGTCGTTGCTCGGCTCGCACCTGAAATTAGCCTGGAAGAGGCACAGAGCGAGATGAACGTTCTTGCTGCGAGGTCCACGACCGACTACCCGGAGTATTATCCAGGTCCAGGCTATCGGATTCGGCTCGACGGTTTCCACGAACGCATCGCCGGAGACGTCGCCACGCCCCTTTTCGTTCTACTGGGGGCCGTGGGTTTTGTTGTACTCATGGCATGTGTCAACGTATCCAACCTCCTCCTGGCCAGAGGCGAGGCTCGTAAGCGCGAAATCGCGATACGAAACGCCGTAGGTGCTTCAGGAAAGCGGCTCACACAACAGCTGATCACGGAAAATCTCCTTTTAGCCGGCGTTGGCGGCCTTTTCGGGATCGCGGTGGCGCTGGTTGGGACCAAGGTCTTGCTCGCAATGGCGCCGAGCGGAATCCCTCGCCTCGGCCATGTCAGAATCGACGGTGCGGTGCTGGTCTTTTCCCTGTTGGTCTCAGTCGCGACAGGCCTACTCTTCGGATTGGTACCTGCAGTGCAAGCAGCTAGGTCGGAGTTGCAGGAGATACTTAAGGAAGGCGGAGGGGCCCGCGGTTCCTCACGCACGAGCCATACCCTACGCCGTATCCTGGTGGCAATTCAAGTAACGCTCGCCGTGGTGCTGGCGTCAGGAGCGGGCCTGATGCTCCGTAGCGTACGAAACATGTATGACGTAGATACAGGTTTCAGCACCGAGAACGTGCTCACTCTTCGGCTGAATCCCTCGGCCACAAAGTATGATACCGGTGAGCTGAGAGTTGCGTTTTACGAAGGCCTGCTCGACCAGATCAAAGCCCTGCCCGGAGTGAACTCGGCAAGCGCGGTGTTCTCGCTGCCGCTCGCAGGTGGTACGAATAACTGGTCGATACTCGTCGAGGGTCGGGAAGCGGCAACGATTGGTGACGCGCCGGCCGCACGAGTGCAGCTCTGTACTCCGGAGTATTTCGAGACACTAGGCCTCACACTCCTTCGCGGGCGCTTCTTTGATGAAAATGATGTCGCTGACTCGCCGCCCGTGGTGGTGATCAGCGAGACCATGGCGCGTACGCACTGGCCGAACGAAGACCCGCTGGGAAAGCGTATGAAAGTCTGGGACGAGAGCTGGCCCTGGCTCGAGGTCATCGGGGTAGTCAAGGACGTTCGGCATCGCTCCGTTGATCAAGAACCAAGAACCTGGTGGTACGTCCCGTATTCCCAAGGATACGTGAGCGCGTACTACTCCCCGCGCAACATGAACCTTACTGTGCACTCGGAGCTAGAGCTGGAGCAGCTGGCGCCATTGGTCCGAAACACAATCGGCGGGTTCGACGCATCCGCACCTATCTCCCGTCTCCAGTCCATGGATCAGGTGTTCGCCAGATCGATCAACGGCGCCCGCTTCGTAACAGTCTTGCTCGCGATATTTGGCTTGCTCGCGCTGTTCCTAGCATCGGTCGGCGTATACGGAGTCATTTCATATGCGGTCTCGTTGCGCACTCACGAAATCGGTCTGCGCAGGGCACTCGGCGAATCGGGGAAAAGTGTACTGGGGAATGTGCTGCGGGAGGGTTTCGTGGTTTCGATGATCGGTGTGATCCTAGGTCTGTTGGGAAGCTTATTTTTGTCCAGGTTTATCGAGACTATGGTGTTCGGGATCGCGCCAACTGATCCGCTCACGTACACTGGTGTCGTCGCTGCTCTATTGGCTGCGGCTACTGGTGCATCGTTGCTTCCTGCACTGCGGGCGAGCAGGGTTGACCCGATGGTGGCGTTGCGAATCGAGAACTGAGGATTGCAGAACGCAGACTGCAGAACGCAGATTGCAGACCGCAGAGTGCAGACCGCAGAGTGCAGATTGGCGGTAGATCCCGGCCCCGTGCACCATACCTACGTGACCGCTAACCTGCGATCTGCGATCTGCAATCCGTAATCCACTCCCGCTTACGGCTTCCGCCTATAATCCAACGGCGGGTCACGGTCACCGACCAACGACACGTATTCGAAGTCCGGCCCGAGCCTCTCTTCCCGTTCGGCTTTGGCCGCGGCCACCAATTCCGGATCCGTGAAAAGATCGACCGCGGTCATCGCGAGTGTTTTCGCGGCGACCAACATTCCCTTGTTTCCGATGCTGTGCCCGCCCGCGGCAATGGCCTGCCAGGAGTGGGCCGGCGTGCCGGGCACCCATGTGGCTGCACCCAGCCCTGCTGTCGGAACAACGAGACTCACATCCGCGACATCAGTGGAACCGGTGCCCCCGCTGCGTGGCTGCTGAAAAGGCACCACTCGCGAAGCAGACTCGAGGGGTGGTGCGTCTTCTCCCAGCGTGGCATGAAGTGCTTCGGCAAAGGCACGTTCAGTGTCGTCATACTCGACCCCACCTACTTGCTCCAGATTCGCGAACATTGCTTTCGAGAGCGTTTCGTTCGGTAGGAGCGCATTGAGCCCGTGGATTATCTCGTAGTCCATCGTGGTACCGGTGCCTAGTGCCGCGCCTTCGGCAGCTTTGACAACCCGCTCGAAGATGGAAAGCACGTTTGACGTTTCGGGATTTCGTACGTAGTAGAAAACTTCCGCAAAATCAGGTGTTACGTTCGGAGCCGACCCTCCAGAGGTGATCACATAGTGGATACGCGTCTCCTGGGGAACGTGTTCACGCATCATGTTGACCATGTCATTCATAGCTTCGACAGCGTCCAAAGCCGACCGTGCACGATCTGGTGCCGCGGCCGCGTGCGCCGAGACGCCATGGAAACGGAACTTGGCAGATCTGTTGGCCAAAGAACTCGATACCCAAACTGCGTTCCGATCGCCCGCGTGCCAGTGGAGCGCCGCGTCAACATCGTCGAAGAGTCCGGCCCTGACCATAAAAACCTTGCCTGCACCACCCTCTTCGGCCGGCGTGCCGTAGAGACGAACCGTTCCCGGGGTGCCCGATTCCTCGAGCCATTCCTTGACTGCAATTGCTGAAGCGGTAGACCCGGCACCAAAAAGGTGGTGCCCGCATGCGTGGCCTCGGTCTTTGCCTGGGATCGGTTGCCGCACTGCAACTCTATCCTGATTGATGCCCGGCAACGCATCGAACTCGGCTAGTATGCCAATCACCGGACTGCCGCTGCCGTACGAGGCAACGAACGCAGTAGGAATACCAGCGACGCCAGCTTCGATCTCAAACCCCGCATCGGCAAGCGTTGACTGAAGCAGCGCCGAACTCCGTTCTTCCTGATATCCAACCTCTGCAAAATCCCAAATGGCCTGTGCTACATCGCCGTAGACAGCGCCATGGCGGTTCAAGTGCTCTAACACCATCGGTTTTCCGTCCTGGGCGGCGGTGACAGTGGGGGAAAAACTCACAACACATATTGTCAACGCACCCACAACCGCTCGTTCCATCGATTCTCTCATTGAAATACCTCCGAATCGTGCAAGTAAACCAGGCCGCCCAACAACGAGCAGCATATGATTGTCCAAATTCTGGAACACTTCGCGCTTCCTAGCTGACAAACGCAACCAATTCGGCGAGTTCAGCCTTCCATCCACCCGTGTTTTCCTCGAGATGATCATCCGTCTCGAAGCCTGATTCTGTCAATTCCAATAACGTGCCGCCGTCGGCACGTTCCTTCAGTACCCACTCAACTGATGTTGAGACACCCTCATCGACGTCTACATCGGGGTCCTTTGCCCATCGCCACACCAGCCGAGTGGGAGGTTCAACGACCTCGACACGAACGGAGCAGGTGCCGTGGTCTTCCCAGCCAAAACTCCCGGACCCGCCAGGCCTCAGGTCGAGCTCCGCTGTGTCACCAAACCAGGATGCGATCTCTTCAGGTAGGGTGAGTGCCCGCCATACGCGCTCAGGGGAAACATCGAACTCGATCCGCATTTCAATGACTCTTGTCATTTGTGTCCTCCCAGAGATGGTCGTCCCACGCCGCAAGGCGGCATTGTCTCAGCTAGACTGCCTCAGGGGACTCCACGGCTGATCGTTGAGGGCGTGCTTCTCGGCACCACGGTGGCGTGTCGGGCATCACAGCGGAATCAGCTTGTAGTCAATAGATTCGAATTCGCACGGTCTCATGACACCGCCACAAAACGACGATAATAGGGTAACAGTTGTTAACGCTACCGGCGCGGAGATCGCGAAAGTGTGCAGGTGAGCTCACACCGCTGCCGGATCGAACGGGAGGATACCAGATGTTACGATCAACGTCGAAAATCATCAGTCTCTGCCTATTTGTCGCAATTTTCGCGACGGCTTGTGACGAAACAACTGCTCCAGAAGGCGATCCTCCTGAACTTCCACCGCACACGAGTTTTGTCATCGATTTCAGCGACTTTCTCAATCCGGCGATGGCCGCGTCCTCCGATATCCAGATGGCACCTGCGGCCGGGACCTATTGGACGCGCTCCGCAGTGGTCGTTGGCGTGTGGAACCTCATAATCACCGGCACGCTTGCGCCTCCCGTGGCCGCCTTCATCGCGGCAGTCAACCACCAGGCGGAGTGGGACGAGGAACTCGAAGCATGGACCTGGTCGTATGGCTTCACCGCTCTCGGTGCACAGCACTCGGCGCGGCTCGAAGCTAGAATGATCACGGATGGAGTCCAGTGGGACATGTACATCACAAGGGACGGCAGCTTCGACGACTTTCACTGGTATACGGGCTTTTCGCACATGTCTGGTCTCTCTGGAACATGGACCCTCAACAGAGATCCAGAGAACCCGTCCGAGTTCATCGACATCGATTGGAGTAGGTCAGCGTCAGGTGAGATCTGGGACATCACATACACGAATGTCGTGGCGGGTGCACCCGAAGAGGATAGCTACATAACCTACGGTTCCGCCGACGACGCAACGTACGACCGCTACTACAACCTATATGGTGCCCAAGCAGACAACCTAACCGAGATCGAGTGGAATTCGGTGACCAAAGAAGGCCGTACGCGTGACGAAGCACATTTCCATGACACGAATTGGCACTGCTGGGACGGCAACCTCGACAACACGACCTGCAACTAGCATCAGAGCCATCTGAACGTCGGCTATGCGTCAAGGGGAAAGCCCCACTGTGAAGGCACGGTGGGGCTTTTGCTCAATCCAAGTCGTCTATCTTGAACTCGCCGTTTCGTCACTGTGCGCTCTCTACGGGATCAATACTCTGGACCTCGATCAGATTACCCTCAGGGTCTTTCAGGTAGGCAAACGTGATCCACCCAACTCCGGTGACCTCGTGCGATACGAGCTTCCCCAATTCACCACCACCTTCAGCCAACACTGCAGCCCGAACTGCGTGAACATCTTCGACCGCGAACGCAATGTGTGCGAAACCGGGGCGGTTTGCGGCCGATTCGACACCGTCGACCTCATGGTCGTACTGAAAAATCTCCAGTGTGGGTCCGTCTTCGCCGTGACCTGGTAGGCGCAGATGTATGCCACGGATGTGTGCCGACGGTAAGCCGGTCGCGTCGTCGAGAGGCTTGCCCTTCAAATCTCGCTCCGGTGGGACCGGTGTACAACCAAACACGGTCTCATAGAAACGCGCGATTCTCCTCCAATCTCTAGCAACCAGATTGGTGTGCACGTAGCGCACTTTATCCATCTGGAACGAATGCCATGGACACCCTCGCTTCGTCAAATGCGAAGTAGCCTTGCGGAAATCTACACGTTCCACCGAGATGAGGAGCTACGTAGGGTTTCGCCGGATACCGTCTCTGGTTAGTCATTCATGATGTCGAGAGCGTTCGTCAATGAAGACGCCGAAGGCCCCGAGCCAACCTACTTCCTGCCGGAGCCGGACGACCCCGGTTATGACGCAGCTGCAGCTTGGGCTCTAATCGAAGGCTGGAACCGAGGTGACCCACACAGTGCCGAATGTGCGTCCGGCTACAAGTGGGGCGAACCTAAGCTGAGGAAGCACGTTGAACGAATCCTCCAAGAAGCCTTGGAACGTGACGACGAACGGCTCGAATCGCTTGCGAGGAGGTTTCTGCGAAAGGCCGTGGCTCTGGAGGATCAGTAAGGTAATCATCTCCGAAGCGGTACAAACGCTTCTACGTCGACTCGAAGAACTACCACCCGAATAGGCACGTTCTTGCGGTAGTGCGTACTTGGATTGATGTTTTTGTCACGCAAGATCGGAGCCTTCACGCATGCATCAGGCAGATGCCACGCAGCCTCAGCAAGCGCTGTCAAGTGTCCTCCCCATCGTTGGCGTCATGGGGTCCGGCTCGAAGCCGCTCAACCATCGTGCAACAACTCTTGGCAAGTGGTTGGGCACGCAACCAGTACACCT
The DNA here is from genome assembly GCA_039589395.1 of Gemmatimonadota bacterium. GTDB lineage: Bacteria > Gemmatimonadota > Gemmatimonadetes > Gemmatimonadales > GWC2-71-9 > JBDGYW01. The sequence goes on along the minus strand of JBDHHK010000042.1, from coordinate 13,755 downwards.
GCTGACCGGGGGGGGTGGCGGAGCGATGGAGTCAGTTTGCGCGGCGTTTGCATCGGTCGAGGATCGCCAAGGGAACATCATCGGGATTTTGCCGGGCGGTGTGAACGAGAGTGGGTATCAACCTATGCACGGATACCCAAATCCGTGGATTGAGATTCCCATTCGAACACATCTGCCGCTGAGTGGTGCGCAGGGAACGGACTTGGCGTCAAGGAATCACATAAATGTCTTGACCCCGAGTGTCATCGTTGTCTTGCCAGGAGGAGCCGGCACCGCATCTGAAGTGAGGCTAGCACTGCAGTATGGCAAGCCGATGGTCGCTTATCTGTCATCGAGAGATGAAATCCCGTGCCTGCCGGCGGCAGTCTACGTCGAGCCGGTCTTCGACCGGGTAAAAGACTTTGTGCGATCCAATATCGTGTAGCGTTTGATCGCGTCGTTCTGTCAGCCGCGGATGAACGCAGAGTAACTCGGAAACAGCTCGGGGTTGAGTTTCCTCACCCAACCAACAAAACCGTCCGCGATCATCCGCGTCCTTCAACGGCCTACCCTACTCAATTCCAGCCGCTGAAACTTCCCCCACCAATACACCGTTCTATTGATTAGTTCGCATTTGCAATACAAAAGAGGACTCGAAATGGGCAAAGGCACCTTTCTGGGCGAATTCGAGCAGATGGTTCTGCTGGCAATCGTAAGGCTGGAAGACAACGCGTACGGCATGACGATTCGGCAGGACATTGAGAATCGCACCGATCGTTCGGTTACCATTGGAGCTGTTTACGCCGCACTCGAGAGGTTATCCGCAAAGCGGTATTTGAGGAGTTCGATCTCGGGTCCAGAGCCCATCCGCGGCGGGCGCACCAAACGCACATATCACCTGACCCAAGCGGGTGAGAAAGCGCTCGCACACTCGAGGTCGATGATGGCGAAGATGGCCGAGGGACTCGCACTCGACGACCTGGGTACCACATGACCGATCAGAGGCACATTCAACCTCCGCCGATTGCCGCGTGGCTGATGCGGGCCTTCACACCCGCTGAGGACCGGGACTGCGCAACTGGAGATCTCCATGAGGAATTCCAGAGAAGGCTCATTGCCGGAGGGCACTTGCCCGAAATACGCAGGTGGTATTGGCGGCAGTCACTTGGTTCCATCGGCCCCAACTTCCGCCGACGTTTCCGAATACTGCTCTCTCCTTCCACAAAGCCAACAAAGAGGCGATTCATGTTTTCGTCCGTCGTCCAAGATGCACGCCTGGCAATCCGCGGCCTTCTCAAACAGCCGACGTATACGCTTACGGTGATCGGGTTGCTCACTGTGGGCATAGCGGGCAATACCGCTGTGTTTTGCGTCTTCAACGGTCTGTTCTTGCGCCCACTCCCGTTTCCGGAGCCCGAGCGCCTTGTGAACTTTGACGAGACCGCACCACAGTGGAATCTCGAGTACGTGGGAATGAACCACATCGATTTCCTCAACTGGCGGGAGAACAACTCGACGTTCGAGGCTATGGCCGTCTTCGACGAGTCGGAGGCTAATCTCACCACCGACGACGAACCGGTTCGTGTCAGAGAGGCCAGGGTCACACATGACATCGAATCGGTGCTGGGTATCCCTCCCGCTCTGGGCAGATTCTTCTCCGAAGAGGAAGATCGACCAGGTGCCGAACGGGTCGCTATGCTCGGCTTCGGGCTCTGGAAAGCCAGATACGCATCGGACCCCGATATCATCGGACGTTCGATAACGCTGGAGGGCATTCCTTTCACTGTGGTCGGCGTGCTACCGCCCGAAGCGGCGTTCGTTGCCGAAGCTGAGCTATGGGTGCCGCTCGCACAGGATCCCGAGCGACGCACGGGGTCGTGGTGGCTGGATGGAATCGGCCGCTTGAAACCGGGCGTAACCATAGAGCAGGCGCGTGAGGACCTCACGCGCATTCACAAGAACGCCATCGAAGAGAGATCGGTAAATGAGATCACGTCGCCGGTAATACTGCCCATACTCGAGCGGATTCTCGGAGAATACCGACTCGGCACCACCGCCATGCTCGGGGCCGTAGGCCTCGTGCTGGTGATCGCTTGCATCAACATTGCCGGCATAATGTTGGCCCGGTCACTCACACGCGGACGTGAATTTGCCATTCGGCTGGCACTTGGTGCGGGAAGAGGCCGTGTAATTCAGCAATACCTCACCGAAAGTGTGGTGCTGTCGGCCGTGGGCGCAGTTTTGGGAGCAACTCTGGGATTGGGCGCCACATCCGCACTGCGTGCCATAGCGGTCGAAGGCCCACCCGCCTGGGTGACGTTTGGATTTGATGTCCGAGTACTCGGGTTTGTGCTGGCCCTCTCAGTTGGCGCGGCGATCGCCTTTGGAATAGTGCCCGCGCTGAGTGCCGCAAGGTCCGACGCGTCAGGAACCCTTCAGGCAACGACCACCCGCATCTCGTCCACACTCGCTCGGCGGCGAGCGCTCGATCTCCTAGTGGTAGGAGAGATAGCACTTTCGCTAGTGCTACTCGTTGCAGCCGGCTTGACTGTGCGCGATTTCCAGGGGCTAAGGAACGTGGATCCGGGGTTTTCCCCGGAGAACGTGCTGATGTACGAAGTCTCACTCCCCGATATCGCCTACGACGACAACGAAGCACGACTGGCGTTCTTTGAAACCCACGTGGAGCGCGTACGTGCGCTCCCTGGCGTGACATCAGCTGCCGCGATTGACGTTCCGCCTCTCCAAGGGCACAACGGGTATCTCTTCGAGATTGAGGACGATCCGATAGAGGATCCGAACGCTCCCCGGCCGGTCACATGCGTACGGGTAGCCTCATCAGACTATATCGAGACGATGGGAATCACCCTGCTGCGCGGCAGGACATTCCTTCCAGAGGACGGCAGGGACGAAGACGATAACATAGCCATCGTAAACGAGACGTTTGCGCGCCACTATTGGTCGGACGAAGACCCGGTCGGCAAGCGGATTCGCACTGGTTCCGGTTCGCCGTGGCAAACCATCGTCGGTGTGACTCGCGATGTGAAGCACTACGGTCTCGACACCGAAATGCGTCAGGGGGTGTATTGGCCGTTCCCGCAGGCGGTAAGAGCATCCTCCGCAATCGTTTTACGAACGGCAGTCCCTCCCCAAAGCCTGGTCGGTCCAGCGCGTCAGGTGCTTCATGACATGGATCCATCTCTACCCATGGCGCACTTGGCCACGATGTCCGCCGAGCTGGAGGAGTCACTCTGGGTGCGAAAGGGGGCGTCGCGACTATCCGCAGCCTTCTCTCTAGTTGCGCTTCTTTTGGCCGTTGGCGGCATTTATGGTGTGGTGTCCTACAGAGTCAATCAGCGAACTAAGGAGATTGGCATTCAGATGGCCCTGGGCGCACAGCCCGGTCAGGTACTTGGGCAGGTACTACGACACGGTGCACTGATCACCGGCGTCGGAGTGGTACTCGGCCTTGCGGCATCATACGGCGCCGGGAAGGTGTTGGCTAGCGTGCTGGTCGACACAAACTCTCGTGACCCATTGGTCTACGGAGTCGTCGTGGGCATCCTCGTTTCAGCAACCGTGGCCGCGAACCTGCTACCTGCCAGGCACGCGGCTTCAGTACAACCCGCAGAGGTTTTGAGGGGCGAATAGCCCCTCGCCATCACGCCGCTAATCCGCAATCCGAAATCGCCGATCTATGTTCTGCAACTCCCCTGGATCGGCCACGTACCCCTTCATACATTGCGGCACTACCCTCTAGACAGGACAAGCCACGATGAAAGCGCGCCTTGCGATCAGCGCACTGGCACTAGTTGCAGTGTTCACACCGTCCATACCACAACATCTCTCCGCCCAGAACTTCACCTTCGAGCAGGTTCGGTCCTATCCGTTCCCGAACGAGTTGACGGCGGCGGAGTCTGGATCAAGAATTGCCTGGGCTTTCGACGAACGGGGCGCACGCAACATCTATGTCGCCGAAGGGCCAGATTTCACCCCGCGCCGCCTGACCAACTATATGGAAGACGACGGCCAAGAGCTGACGAGCATCTCGATCTCGCCCGACGGGCAGCGGGTGGTGTACGTGCGCGGAGGGGATCACGGCTCGAACTGGGACGATCATGAGCCGGTAAACGTTCTCACCAGCCCCGAACCACCAAAGGTCGAGATCTTCTCGGTACCGTTCGACGGTGGCGAACCGACAGTTCTGGGTGACGGCGAAGAACCGGTGATCTCGCCACACCCCTACAGGGTGACGTTCACCAAGGGTGGACAGATCTGGACGGTACCGATTGATGGGTCGGCGGAGGCAGAGAGGCTTTTTTCCGCCCGCGGCAGCAATGGAGATCCGCACTGGTCTCCAGACGGGACACGGTTGGCATTCGTATCGAACCGAACCGACCACTCATTCATCGGCGTTTACACAAACGACTCAACGCCTATCTCATGGATTGACCCGACATTTGATCGCGACCGGTCACCACGCTGGTCTCCCGACGGCACGCACATCGCCTTCGTTCGCCTGCCCGGATCGGGTGGCGCACCGTCCAAGATCCTCGAGCCCATCCACAGCCCCTGGGAAATCTGGACAGGTGATGCAAGCAACGGTGCGGCCACACAGTTATGGAAGGCACCGGAGACATTGTACGGCTCGGTTCCCAGAACGCACGGCGGTACTAATCTGCATTGGGCCGCTGCAAACCGTATTGTCTATCTCTCATACGAAGATAGTTGGCCTCACCTCTATTCGATTCCCGCAAACGGTGGCGAGCCGCTACTGCTAACGCCGGGCTCCTACATGGCCGAATACATCAGGCTGACCGTCGATGGAAGATGGCTAGTCTTCACTGGTAACGCCGGCGACGACCTCCTCGACATCGATCGGCGCCACGTGGTCCGTGTGCCTGTGGACCGCGCCGAACCCGAGGTGATGACGACCGGCACAGAGCTGGGCTGGTCTCCGGTTGTGACGGGAGACGGTCAGACTCTGGCATTCATAAGTGCAACCGCTCAACAGCCTCCGATTCCTGCAGTGATGCCGTTTTCAGGAGGCCAATCGCGCCTTCTTGCCGCCGACCGTATACCAGACGACTTCCCGACCAACCAGTTGGTCACACCCACGCAGGTGATCTTCGAATCATCCGATGGAGTTACCGTCCACGCTCAGATGTTCGAGCGCGAGGGCGGACCGTCTACAAAGCCGGCCGTGATCTTCGTGCACGGTGGTCCGCCGAGACAGATGCTCCTGGGTTGGCACTACTCGAGCTACTACTCGAACGCGTACGCAGTGAACCAGTATCTCGCGAGCCGCGGCTTCATTGTCTTGTCCGTGAACTTCCGACTTGGCATCGGCTACGGTTACGACTTCCATCGGCCGCCCAACTCCGGCGCCCGTGGAGCGGCGGAGTATCTGGATGTGAAGGCCGCCGCTGAATACCTGCAAGACCTGCCCCGAGTGGATGGCTCGAGAATCGGGATCTACGGGGGATCTTACGGCGGCTTTCTGACGGCGATGGCGCTCGCCCGCAACTCAGACCTTTTTGCGGCAGGTGTAGATGTTCACGGCGTTCACGATTGGACGGCCGAGCGTGCCAGAGGCATGATGACCAGAGATCGCTACGAACAGGCGGAGGATATCGAGCAAGCGCTCGAGACAGCCTGGGCCTCGTCACCTATGTCGTCTATGGCTACGTGGACGTCGCCAGTTCTGATAATCCATGGCGACGACGATCGAAACGTTCGCTTCAACCAGAGTACCGATCTCGTACGGCGGTTGGTCGACCGCGGCATCCCGCACGAGACACTCGTGATCCCGGACGACACGCACCATTTCATGCGGTTCGCGAATGTGTTGAAGGTATACGAGGCTACAGCGGAGTTCCTGGAGCGGAAATTGGGCCGCTGAGCAAATCCTAACGAGCGGTTTTTTGGCGCATATGCGCGGAGTTACGCGGAAAACAACAGGGGACTTGGGTCCCCACCCAAGCCAACCGGAGTCTTTCCGTGGCCTTCCGCGCTATTTCGCGTGACTCAGCGGCAAATCACCGAAACCTGATTGGCGCTGTTCGGTAGTGTGCGCTCATCGCGTCCCGGTACTTGGCCATGTCTTCGGCGTTCAGTTCGATGGGAGGCATCTGACCTTCGGGTAATAGAGGACGATACGTGGAACTCCCTATCTCCCGAGCGAATGTCTCTTGGGCAAGCGCCAGAATGTCCGGATCCACAAGGAGATCGACCACCGACGCCGCCATCACTTTTGCGCCTGCAACCGTCCCCTTGTGGGCGATAGACGTAGCCTCCGCGATCGCCGCTGCCCAGTGGTGGAAGGGAACGCCCGGCACGTTCGCAGGGAACGAGACCCGACCGTGCGGCACCATCCAGGTGATGTCACCTGAATCATTCGAGCTGGTACTCTGCGTTGCCTCACGAAGGGAGGAGGTGTTCGTGCGCAAACCAGTTTCGGGGACTTCAGCCGTCGCTTGGATCTGCCGCGCGAGCGTCTGTTCGACGGCTGTCCAACCGGGCATCCCCACCAGATCGATGTTCGCCTGGACAACCTCTGCAATCGTCTGGTTGTCGCGCGTTGGCCAGACCGCCGCGAGTACCTTTTCCTCCCATGTGGTTCCGGTCATGGTCGCTGCGCCGTCGGCTATGAGTCGCGCTCGTTCGTACAGCGCTGCCGCACCCTCGTACGTCGACTCCCGAAAGTAGAACCAGATCTTCGCGTAGTCAGGCACTACATTGGGCTGCACCCCTCCATCTACAATTACAGAATGACTCCGCTGAGTCGGCGGCAAGTGTTCGCGCAATACGTCCCATGCAACATCCATGAGCTTCACGGCATCTACGGCGCTCACTCCCGTCCACGGTGATGCACCAGCGTGAGCCGTCTTGCCGAAGAACTCATACTCGACAGACATTGCCGCGTACTGACGCACCCCGTAGCTCGTTCCGAGTGACGAGCCGACATGCGCGTGAAACGCGGCATCCACATCATCGAAGTAACCATCGCGAACGAAGTACGGCCTGCTGATGATCTGTTCCTCCGCTGGAGCGGAGAACAGTTTGATGGTACCGGAAAGACCGTGCACCTCGATGGCTTCCTTGATCGCGAACGCAGCGCCGACCCAGACAGCCGCGTTGGTGTTGTGACCCTCCGCATGGCCTGGCGCGCCTGCGACGACTTCTTCCCGTTCGGTGACCCCCGGCACCTGGGATCCATTGGGCACAGCATCGTATTCCACGTGAATCGCAATGACCGGCCGACCTGTTCCAAAACTCGCGAGAATCGCGGTCGGTATACCGGAGATGCCAGTCTCGACGGAATAGCCCATCTCGGAGAGCAACTCGCTGCACAGGGCGGCGGTCTCGACCTCCTGCATGCCCAGTTCAGCAAAACTGAAGATGGCATCGCCAACCTTGGCGATCTCCGCAGCATTGCGTTCTACAGCATCTAACGCGGTGCCTTTTGGTGTCTGTTGGCCAAACAACGTCGCAGCCCAAGACACATGTAAAGTCAAAGCGACTACGATGCCAGCGGTGGTTCGTGAGACTCGGTTCATGATTCACCGACCTTCAATGTTGTCAGATATCGTTGATTCGCACCTACTCACATCATTCAAACAAAACACCTCGGGTCAGTGATGGCGAGGCGGGAAACGAGCACAGCATTGAATCTGCAAACTTCACTGGCAGGGAGTCGTTCGTGAGTTCATACTAATGACCAGGCGTTCTGCGCCTAGATACACGCTTTCGAGAGGGGTCGGATCCAATGTACGCACTGAGATATGTATGCATACTGTCAACGATGCTTCTTCTTTGGCCTCCTGCTGACTTGCGTTCGCAAGAGATGGTCTATGATGTCGTGATCTACGGATGCACCTCCGCTGGTATCGCGGCTGCCATCCAAACCCAACGCCTCGGTAAGGCACCCGTGATAGTATGTCCGGAAACTCACCTGGGCGGTCTCACCGCCGGCGGGCTTGGCTGGACAGACTCCGGGCGCAGGGAGGCTGTCGGTGGGTTTGCGCGCGAATTCTACCAGCGTGTTAAGGCACACTACGACCAACCCGAAGCTTGGATCCACCAGGAACCAGATGAGTACGAACGATACCGCCTTGAGGATGACGCCATGTGGGTGTTCGAGCCGCATGTTGCCGAGGCCACGTTTGAGGAGATGGTCCGGGAATCTGAGATCCCGGTGTTCCGTGACCGCTGGCTCGATCGTGAGAGCGGTGTCAGCAAACAAGACGCAAAGGTTCTATCGATCACCATGCTCACCGGCGAGACATATCGCGGCAGGATGTTCATCGACGCTACCTACGAGGGAGACCTTTTAGCAACGGGAGGGATCTCTTACACCGTCGGTCGCGAAGCGAACTCGGTGTACGACGAGACGATGAACGGAGTGCAAACGCAGTGGGCCGTATCACACCAATTCGATTATCCAGTGAGCGCGTACGTGACTCCTGGCGACCCGTCGAGTGGTCTTTTGCCAAATGTTCATTACGGCAGCCCGGGAGTGGACGGCGAGGGAGATCACCGGGTACAGGCATACAACTTTCGCATGTGCCTGACGACGGTACGTGAAAACCGCGTAGATTTCTCACAGCCGATCGCCTACGACCCAATTCAATACGAACTGCTGGCACGGTACCTCGACCACGGCTGGCGTGGGGTATTCAACAAGTTCGACCCTGCACCGAACCGGAAGACCGACACGAATAATCACGGCGGATTCTCCACCGACTACATAGGTGGCAACTACGAGTATCCTGAGGCTTCCTACGCGCGCCGGCAGGAAATCATCGAAAAACACGAGCGCTATCAGAAGGGCCTCATGTGGTTTTTGGCCTACGACTCGCGCGTCCCGGAAGATGTGCGAGCGGAAATGAGTCAATGGGGGTACGCTGCTGACGAGTTCATCGGAAACGATCACTGGCCTCACCAAATATATGTGCGAGAGGCACGACGCATGGTGAGCGACTTCGTGATGACCGAGCGGCATCTGCGCGGGCTCACGACCACACCGAGAGTGGCGGGAATGGGATCGTACAACATGGACTCGCACAACGTGCAGCGCTATGTGGACGTTGACGGCAACGTGAGAAACGAGGGCGATATTCAGGTCAACCCGGGCGGTCCGTACCCGATCTCCTACCTGGCGCTCGTGCCCAAGCCAGCCGAGGCGCGCAATCTTTTGGTGCCTGTATGCCTATCTGCATCGCATATCGCTTACGGCTCGATCCGTATGGAACCGGTCTTCATGATACTCGGCCAGAGTGCTGCGACTGCCGCCGTATTAGCCATTGAGGACGACATTAGCGTTCAGCAGGTGAGTTACGCGAGACTGCGCCGCCAGCTCCTCGAAGATGGGCAGGTCCTGAGTCTGCCATAGCAGAGCTATCACGAACAGTCTGTTCAATCTGGACAGTTCGGCCTCAAGATGTCATATTGTGGGTCTTGATTGATCAAATTACACAGGAGCATGAGTATGACCTCGAAACGCGAAGGCGTGTCCATCATTGTCATCTCTGTCATCGGCTGCCTTGTATTGGCAGCAACTCCAATTCAGGCCTTAGCACAGCAGCTACTGGTTGTGAACAAGAGCAGCAACAGTCTTTCGTTTGTGGACCCGGAAACCCGGCATGAGACCGCTGTGGTATCCACGGGATTCGCACCACACGAGGTTGTCGTCTCATCAGATGGAAACACTGCGTACGTGACCGACTACGGTAACGGCCAACGACCCGGCAACACCATCACCATTGTCGATATCGCGACCGCTCGTGCAACCGGCACGATCTCGCTAGGAGAGCATACTCGCCCTCACGGAATCAGCGTGGCTTCTGATGGTACACTGTGGGTCACGACAGAAGGGTCGAGCCACGTACTTCAGGTCGACCCCGATAGTCGGCAAGTGCTGCAAGCAATCGAGACCGGTCAGCGTGTGACACACATGGTCGTTGTTGCCGAGGAGGCAAACCGCGCCTTCACCGCAAACATCGGCGGCGGCAATGTAACCGCGGTTGATACCAAGGCTGGCTCGGTGATCGAGCACATAACAACTGGTGCTGGCGCCGAGGGTATCGACCTCTCACATGACGGCAGGCTCGTGTACATCACCAACCGTGAGGCCGGCACACTGTGTGAAATCGACGTTGTTACAACTCGGGTGCTTCGCACTCTCGAGGTTGGCGACTTCCCCATCCGAGTCAAACTACGCCCAACTGGCCGAGAAGCATTGGTCTCTAATGGCCGTGGCAACGAGGTCGTGGCGGTCAACCTCGATTCATGGGAGGTAGTGAGACGCCTGGACATCGGAACGATGCCGATAGGTATTCAGATCACCCCCGACAACCGCACCGCCTATGTCGCCAACACCGGAGACGATAAGATCTCTGTAATCGACCTGGTCAACTGGCGGCTTAATGGCGAGATAATTGCAGGTGATGAGCCCGATGGAATGGCGTGGGTGGCTGCCGCGCCCCGCAGCCCCTCCCCACGGGAGTAGAAAGAGCGGCGGGAGGAGCGGGAGAGGTGCTGAACGGTGGAGGCGAGCCTAGATAGTCTCCACCTTGAGCAGATTCGTAGTCCCAGCCACATGGAACGGTACTCCCGCCGTTACTGCGATATTGTCACCTGGCTTGACGAGTCTCTTCTCTGCCAGAAGATGGCGGGCTTGGCCGAGTACCGCGTCGTAGGTTGGTGTCCCCTCCACGAGAATCGGGGTCACACCCCATACCAGTGAGAGAGTACGGCAGGTGCTTACCTCAGGGGAAAGCCCGAGTATTGGAATCGGCGGCCGAAACGCGGCGATCTGCCTCGCGGTAAATCCACTCTTGGTAAGACAGACAATGAATGGCGCATCCAACATCTCCGCGGCTACTGTGGTGGCGTAAGCGATGGCGTTTGGCGCCTTCCCAGACTCTCCGCGTTCAGCTATGTCGCTACGCCGTGTGACTCTGGTCGCGGGCGCAGTACGCTCGACTTCCTCGATTATTCTAGCCAAAGCACGTACCGCTTCCACCGGATAAGCGCCGACGGCAGTCTCACCCGAAAGCATCACTGCATCGGTTCCGTCGAGTATCGCATTTGCTACGTCAGACGCCTCGGCTCTGGTGGGCCGAGGATGCCTGATCATCGAGTCCAGCATCTGAGTTGCGGTAATGACCGGACAAGCTTTGCAGTTCGCGGCAGAGATGAGCTTCTTTTGGGTGATCGGCACCTTTTCAAACGGCAGCTCAACGCCAAGGTCCCCGCGCGCCACCATCACCCCGTCGGAAGCCTGAAGTATGCGTTCTAGATCGTCCACTGCTGGTGTCGTCTCGATCTTCGCGACCAGCGCCGTCTCTTTCGGGACTAGTTCCCGAACCATCTCGACGTCTTCAGCCCGTCGAACGAACGAGATTCCAATAAACTCAACACCATGTTCGATCGCCGTATTCAAGTGCTTGCGGTCAACATCTGTGAGCGTCGGTGCGCTCACCTCCGAGCCAGGCAGGTTCATGCCCTTATGGCTGGATAGCTTACCCCCGTGTCGGACAATTCCCACCACACGATCGCCACGTTTTTCCGTGACCTCGACACATAGGAGTCCATCATCGAGGAGGATGAACTTCCCCGGCTCCACATCGAGGGACAGCGCCTTGTATGTAGTCGGTATCTCCGAGCCGCTCGCATCCCCTTCCGGTGCGAATACCACCTCGGTATCCCTGCGGAGATCGAATGGCGTTCGCAACATACCGACGCGGATCCTCGGTCCCTGGAGATCCAGAAGAAGTCCAACGTGCCTTTCGGCCGCATCAGAAACTCGGCGCACCGTACCTATCCATTCGGTCCAGATGTCGGGAGAACCATGTGAGCTGTTGATCCGAACGACGTCAACACCCGCGTCGACGAGTTCCGTCAGAGTGTTTTCGTTCGCCGATGCAGGGCCAATAGTGGCGACGATCTTGGTGAGTCTTTGAGTGGAACGCATGTGTTACGCCTCGTCGTGGAAACCCAGGCACCTAGAGTCACGTGCTGAATCTGTCGTACCCGCACAGAGAAAGTGATCACTGGCTGGAAAACGGCAAGGTGTTGTCTCAACTTGAGTTCAAGTTCTTGACCCAGCGCACCTATCGGCTAGCATACGCGGTGGTAAGAAAGCGAGTGTGCATCACGGCTAATCGACTATACCTGACCGACTCACACCTCGTCGAGTTCACGACCCGTGTCTCGAGGCAGTGGGAAAAATCCGGTAGGAATCTCATCACTCTGAGTGACACGGCGTTTTACCCGACATCCGGGGGACAGCCACACGACACCGGAACGATCGACGGTGTCGACGTGCTTGATGTGTATGAGGAAGACTGTGAGATCGTTCATGTCGTGGAAAGACCTATCGAGCGTTCAAACAATGTATTCTGCGAGGTGGATTGGACTCGTCGACACGACCACATGCAACAACACACCGGTCAGCACATCCTTTCCCAAGCTTTGTTAGAAGTCTGTGACACACCCACCGTCGGTTTCACCATCGGGCCAGATTGGTCGACAATCGTGCTTGAAACGAAACCGGAGCCGAAATCCCTCGACTCGGCTCTGAGGCTCGCAAACACAATCATCGATGAAGATCGACCGGTGAACGTTCTACTGCCGTCTATTGATGAACTGGAAGAAATGCCGATTCGCGGCATTCTCCCTGATAAGGAGACCATCCGTGTTGTCCGTGTCGAACGATTCGATTGGTCACCATGTGGCGGAACCCACTGCAGTACGACCAGCGACGTCCGGTTGATCGTATTGCTGGGTATTCGGAAGGAGAAGGATACCCACCGCCTCGAGTTCGTATGCGGACGCCGAGCCGAAGAAACAGTACTCCGGCACGCGAGCGCAATCGCTGAAGTGGCTGCGATGCTCGACGTCGGCTCCGCAGAGGTCGTTGAGAGAACTCGCTCCCTGCTCGAGAAGGCGCAATCGCACGAGAGTAAGATCGAGGAACTGAGGGAGGCTCGCTTGTATTCTGATAAAGAGCGCCTCCAGGCATCGGTGAGAGATAGCCGTACCGGAATCATTGCTACGGTTCTCGACGGCAGGACAGTTCAGGAAGTACGCCAGCTGGCGCACCTGTTGGTTGAGGAACCGAACACCGTAGCATTCCTGGTCGGGAGAGAACAGGACAAGGTTGGCCTGGCGTTCGCCAGATCAATCGATCGCCACGAAGACATGAACCACGTCATGCGCCACGTCTGCGATGAGACAGGTTGCCGCGGTGGAGGCAATCCGGTGTTTGCCTCAGGTGGGGGCGGGGCGGATCTGAACGCAGAGAAAGTGTTGGAAGTGGCAAGGCGTGCGCTCAGTCTCTAAGACACCCTAAGAATGCAGAGTGCAATCACCTGGACCTTCCCTGCACCTCGCGTTTACTTGTGAGGCGCAAATCCGGACAGTCCGCTTGATGCTTGAATTTGATCTCGTCACAAGGTGAGTCTATTGAGTGCTTCATCTCCTATCGTCCACATCGAGCCACTACCCGAATGGATCCGCGGCATCTACGACTCCGCGTTTGAGGGCTCGGAGCACAAATTCGAATGGGCGTCGGATCTGTCCGACGCCGAACTGACGTCAACGCTCCCTGGCGCTAAAGTGATCGTCACCGGCAAAAGGCGCGTGACGGGCCAATTCGTGAAGGCAGCCGGTGCAGAGTTGCAGTTGGTGCAGGTTGTGGGCAGGGCGCCTTGGGCTGCTGATCTGGAGGTCGCGCGCGACGCCCGTGTTTCCGTGAGTTTTTTGCCCCAT
>JBDHHK010000041.1:0-24134 GCA_039589395.1 Gemmatimonadota bacterium | reverse complement strand
TGTGGTTCCGTCCGGGATCGTGACCGTGACCGGTGACAGCATCATCGCCATCGGAGTAGGCAGCGCCACGGTGACCGCGCAAAACCCCAACAATGCCGCCGTCACGCAAGACCTGCCGGTAACAGTTACGAACGCCCCCGCAAACGTGGTTTTGAGTGATACCGGGGACACGTTTGCCAGATTGGGGCAAAAGGTGCAGTACTCGGCCACGGTGACCAATTCACAGGGCATCGAGATAAGTCCAGCCACCGTTGATTGGACCACTGCCGCCTGTGCTTCACCTCCGGTCGGTGTTGCGCCGAATGCTGCAGCGGTGACTCTGTCACCTGCCACCGGCAAGTTCGTGACGGTAACTGCGGCTGGTTCCGGCTGCGCCACAGTCACGGCTACATCTGGATCCGTCACTGCCGATGCAGACTTCGTCGGGGGAGTTGCTCGTTCTCTGTACGTCAACCAGGTTGTCGGCGCAGCCCAGGACACGGGCTCTATCGACCTCGAGCACGGGACCCTCAAGTACCCCTTCCGCACACTCGCGAGCTCCATCGCGTTCGGCACCGCCAACTCGGGTGACACGGTAGTGATTCAACGGACGCCCGCGCCCTACGTGCAGTCGGTGAACGCGTCAGTGGGCAATCTGACTGTCCGTGGAGACACCAGCGGATGTGGTGTGGGCTGCACGGCGAGCGAGCTGCCGACGCTGGCTCACGGCGCTCAGGCACCGATCATCCGGGCTGTCGGGGTACCCATCACGTTCGAAGACCTTATCATCTCGGCCAATGCCGACACGGCTGCACTCCAGGTCGATGCCACGGGCGGGGACAACGTGAAGGTGAACCGTATAGTCATCAGCGATCCCAACTCTGCGTCGGACGCGAGCGGTTTGCGCATCGACGGATCTGCGGGGAACGTCACCATCGACAGTCTGCTTGCGCACGATCTGGGCGTTGGGATCACGATGATCGGGTCTGCCACCGATATCACAATCACTAAAGGTCGGTATCACCAAAACGACATCGGGATCCAGCTACCCGCCACGATCTCGGGCGCACTCAACATCACCAACAACGATCTGTTCGACAACGACGGTGCCGGGCTCGACGGATCGCCCACTAGCGGAGTGCCGTTCGGGAACTGGTGGGGCGACAATCGCGGCCCGCGGGCGGAGACTGGTTTTGACACGACAGCTGTGGGCGACTCGATCGCATTCAACGGATCGTTCATAGGCACAGTGACAGGATTCGACCCGGCGCCGAATTCCTCGACGAGCGTCAGCTCCGCTGACAGCCTCTTTGCCAAGCTCAGCGCCAATACGGTTGTGTCCGGTCGGGTACTGGTCAGCAAGAACCAGTCGAACAAATGGGTGGCAACGCTTGCGGTCCGCGCGGTAGATGCCGATGGTCTGCCCGTCAGTGGCGTGACCGTGGACTCGACCGCCTCCACAGCTCAGACTGGCGACCAGATCACGCCCAACAGCCAGACGACAGGCTCGGACGGAATCGCGCGGTTTGAAATCGAGCTCAATGACAGGCAGGGTCAAACAGATCTAACCGGATTCCTTCGAACGGTGACCTTCTCCATTACCGGCGGCGGGTCGGGGAGCGCCGACATCGACGTTGTTTTCCCCGCAGCTGGCGTGCCCGCTCAGTACATCCTTACTGTCCCCGATACCACTCCGGATGCGGGCATACAGTTCACTCTGACCGCAACACTCACAGACGCGGCAGGTGACCTGGTTAGCGAGACAGGGCGGACGGTGACGTGGGCCACAACAAACGGCGGGAACTTCTCTTCACCTAACAGCGCGGTCACAAACGGTGTAGCGACGGTTTTGTTCACGCCGAGTCAGACTCCCGCCGTGACCCACACGCTCTCGGCAACCGATGCCGAAGGCATGTATGGCGAACTTGATGTAACCACGGTTATCGGCCCCGCAGCCGCAGCGCAGAGCACGATAACGGCAGACTCAGCCACAATGGCGGCAAACGGAGTATCGATTAGCACGATCACGGTGCAGCTCAACGATCAGTTCGGGAACGCACTGACTGGTAGTGGTGGCACCGTGGCTCTCAGCTTGGACCCGACGACCCCATGGACGTTCGGGGGACTGACGGACGAGGGTGACGGCACTTGGACCGCGACATTGAACGCTTCTCAGGACGCCGGGACTGTAACGATCAACGGAACATTGGACACCGGTGGTGGACCCGAAGCCATCGGCACCAGTGGGAGTGTGGATTTCGAGCAGCAGGTGGCTAACGCTGGTAACTCGAGCGTCGATGCTTCACCAACAACAATCGAGACTGCGGGTGGCAGTCCAGACGAGTCGACGATAACTGTCACGGCAGTCGACGCAAACGGGAACTTCATCAAGAACGCATCGGTTACGGTGACCTCGTCCGGGGGAACCGACGACACCATCACGCCGGTAACGCCGACGACGGACGAGAATGGGGAGGCGACGTTTACGTTCAGCTCTACAGTGGCGGATGACAAAGACATCACGGCATCCATCACCGCCGGGGGCTCAACCATCGACGTGATCGAAACTAGCCTCATCGTTGTCGAGAATCCCTAGGGCGTATCCTATGAGCATCCCGTGGTGAGGTCTTGTAGAGCTTGGTGGTCGGCTCGCGGCTGAAGAGAAGCGCGCCCCACGGCGCCGGAGGCCTGGACACGTTCGTTGCCGAATGGCATAATTGGCATAGGTAAAGGTGTGAAATATGACATGAGAGCTTGTCCCGAGTTACCTCGGAATCAACTTTTCCAGAAGCGTCTATCTCAGATAGGGAAACGCGCAAAATGGCAACAGAAATAACAGTCGGAACCGGGAAACAGAAATTCAAGCTTTTCCGAAAGAACGGTAACAAGCGATTGATCATCAGTGCTCACGGTGGCAAGCTTCAAGACACCAAGTTCGATTGTCCTGGGGGAGTCTGGCGCACAAGTGTCTACGGTTTGTGCACCACATCACAAGTACAGGATATCGTGGACTATCGCAATCATAAGGGTCCCAAGGGATCCGAGGGCAATGTGTGGCAGTTCTGCCCGATACCTTCCAAACAGACAAACTGGACACTGGCTCGCTTCGCAAGTCCAGGCGGCTCGAAGACCAAGCCTGACACTTTCAAGAACTACCTGCACCTCGCCGATACCGAGGGATTTGACATAATATCGCCCCTCGGAAGGACTACTGTCGGGCAGGTCATGGGTGCGATACCAAACAGGGACAGGTACCAAGAGATATGGTTCAGTTTCTGTCTGGAGATCGTCCGACGGTAATAGTAAGGCGCCTGCGTTTCACTAGAGATTAGATCTACGCTTCTATCGTCGTGGGGACCTACCTCAGCGGTAGGTCCCAGCCTCGGGTAGCTTCGGCAAATCCTGTTCAGCCAGATGGACTAATTCGAGACAGCCCTTTTCGCGGCCACTCTACATGATCGCGGCGCTTCGAGTTGCAGCGCTCGTCGTTGGTGCGAATCACACACTGAATCACCATCTTACAGCCCACGAACCCATCGAAATCTCCGAACCACATCACGGATCTGTTTTTCTGTTCCTGATATTCATCGGTCGTGAGGTCGATCGACAGCGTCGCGACACGTATCGACTCCGGCGCAATGTCGTTGTCGGCCAGGTAACATTGGAAATCCGTCGTGAGAGTGTTTACGATCGCCAATCTCGGAATGTATTTGCGCTCATACCGGCACGTCTTCTTCAAGAGGTCGATATCGAGCTTGCCTGAGCCTAGGCGAGTGAGCACGCGTTTGTCGTGATGCAGGTTCCGTCCGCAGAATCCGCGGCAGAGTATGTCGGCAAGTTTCTGCAGACTATCGGTCACGTTGTCTGGCGGGGAGTTAGGTCACCAGAGCCAGGATGATCAGCAAAACCAGCACCAAACAAGCCAGGAGTACGGTAAGTACGACCGGGTGCTGGATGTAACTGCGCAGCGGCGCCCAAGGATCTTCAGCCGCAGTCGGCTGGCGAGGAGGTAGCGATCTCTGTGCGCGCGGCGCTTCCCTGGATGGCGGTGGCCGGACCGGCTGTGACTTTGCGGACGCAGGTCGACTCGGTGCGAGCGAAGACTGGCTCGGAGCAGCGGTGACCGGCTTGCTCTGCTTCAGGTGGGAGCGATCGATCGTGGGGTAAGGCCCGGTCCTCCCAATAGACGGCCGGGCTTTGCCCACCACAGAAGCGACTACAGGCTTCAAGATGCCTGTGAAACCAAGGTTGAACTCGTCCTCGCTTTGCTTCTGGAGCCGTAGTGCTCCGACCTTTCCGCTCTCGATATCCCGCGCGAAGTAGATTCGGCCTCCCCCTTGGGTCTGCATCTCACCAAGGATCTCGAACCTGTTGGTCGCAAATTCCTGGACAGCTTCACGTAATTCCTCAGCCGTCCATTTCTGTTCGGCCTTGTCATACAGGTCTGCACCGCACTTGGGGCAGAACCTGCCCCATCTATGCAGACGCGTACCACACTTGTCGCACGGGTTATCGAATGAAGGGAGCGTCGAATCCAATTCGTTGACGACGTCGAGAACAAACTCGTTTGGATCCATTCGACTTGGGCTGAGTTTCAAGGCAACGAGTTTAAATTCAGTCTTGTCCCTTGCCAGATATATTATGGTGGAGTTGTCGCCCCGGCCGATCTCACCGAATACTTCGAAATCGTCTGCAGCCATCTGTCGAACGCCCTCGAGAAGCTCATCGACCTGCTCCTCGAAGCGCTTGCCAGCCTGGAAATGCATGATCGTTTTTCCGGCGTCGTGTAACTCGCCCACTGGCAACTCCTCCTACCTTAGACTAAGAACTCAGGTATCACTCTCCGGCGGCGTCCAGAGCTGGATCTTGTCGGCCACCACCATTCCTTGCTCAGCAAACTCTTGGAGCTTCTCGTTCGCCTTCTCCGGCTCGCTAGACACCGCCGCCAGCACAACCGATCCCGAGATGGCATTGGCAGCCATATACTCACCAGGCGCCACAGGTTCTACGTCGGGAGGCGCCAAGGAATCGCCCGATAAAAACGCGGCCAAGCCCGCACATCCTGCAGCTGTTGAGAATTCCGCGATCTCGGCCTTCTCCATCACCGCACGACGGTTTTGGTCGGTTGGCTCTTTGATCCAGATCTCGGTGGCCTCGAGAACTGCCTGGATCTCCTCTGGAGGATCGTCACCCGCCGTGCGCCTGGCCGTTACCCACGCCCACCAGACCGCCTCACGTTTGGGCAGTGCGTGAGCGAGAAGACGCACCGCATCAGGATAGTGATCGTGTTCGAGCAATGACTCAACGTATGCCTTGGGTTCCTGATCGCCCGTAAACAGCGCGCGAGCCTCTTCGCTCAATTCAGAGGCTTCCAGGACCTCGAGCAGAGTCTTTCCAGACCGGAGAATCGTCGGTGAGTCAGCCATGGTCAGTTGATCATCGTTATGCCACCTTTGACCGTCAACATCCCGTCACCCTTTATGTCAGTCATCATGCCCTTTACTTCGGTGGCGATCTGGCCCTGGATCTTGATGGTCATGCCTTTGATGGTGACACCGGCTTGGTCGATCTTCACACTGCTTTGCCCCACCTTCAGCTCTATCCCCTGCATCGCTTCTTCGGACACCTTGCCGAGGGCCGCCTTCGTGGTAACGTTGCCCATCTTGACGTCAGTGGTCTGGTTCCCCATGTCGAGCTGGGTTTTCTGATCTCCCATCTTGAGGCGCACGGTCTCGCCGCCTTTATCCAACGTGACGGTGCGATTGCCCATTTTGAGCGTCAAGGTCTGGTTTCCGCTATTCAGAGTAACCTTCTGGTCGCCCTGACCCAGAGTCACGATCTGATCGCCCTGCTTGATGTCGAGCGTCTGCTTGCCCTTTGTTATGGTGACGGCGTCGTTGCCTTCCTCAACCGTCCGAGTCTCGTCGTTCGTGATGGTAGTAATACGGTCGTGCTCTACATTGTGAGTCTCGTCGTTCTCTACTTCTATCAGGAGATCCTTCTCCGCATGGATCAGGATCTCCTCCTCACCCATTTTGTCCTCGAAACGCAGCTCGTTGTAGTTGTCCGTGCCACCACCCTTCGAGCTTCGCGATTTTACCCCACTCTGAGTCTGGTTTGCAGGTAGTGCGTACGGCGGATCCATACCACCATTGTAGACCCGTCCCGTGATCAAAGGCATGTCCGGATCACCTTCCAGAAAGTCGATTATCACCTCTTGGCCGATTCTCGGGATTTGAATGAACCCCCAGCCTCTGCCGGCCCAACCACTCGCGACCCGCACCCAGCAGGAGCTATTCTCGTCCTTTTTGCCGTCCCGGTCCCAGTGAAATTGGACCTTCACGCGGCCGTGCTTATCCACCCAGATTTCTTCACCGCTCTTGCCTACCACGATTGCGGTTTGTGACCCCTGTACCACTGGCTTCGGCGTGACGCGTTGTGGACGAAACGGAGTCTTGTGGGGAATGGCAATGAAGCTGTTACGATATTCAGTTTCGGCCTGTCCCTGTTGTGTATGATACGCACCGTTCTTTGCGGAATGACGCACCTGCACCAATTGATACTTCTTGTTGACGGAGCGGCTGTAGTGCCCTTCGAGATCGAAGTGGAAGCCGCTCTGAAACGACCTGCAGGTGCTCTCTCCGCGCACGAGCTCCCGCCACTGCTCACGCTCTTCGAGTACCAATCTGGCCAGCCTATCACCGTCGTTTGGGGTAATGAGATTGCCGGGGAACGTGTAGTCGTAAACTTCCTCCGTGCCGTCTCCAGATACCGAACTCTCCAGGTTCAACGTGGGCTTCAGATAGTCGAAGTCCCTCAGGGTTACTGTCCCGGCGTGCGCAGCGTGCTCAGACTCGATGCTAAACACGATATCTTCTTCGTGTAAGGCGCTCGGTTGCGGTGCAATTCGAGCAGTCGACTGGACCTCGCACTGTTTGACTGCACTTCCATCGTCAGCCAGAACGAGCGTGTGCTTGGAGCCTGAGTGCTCGAAGAAGTAGAATACGCCCTCCTCCTCCATTAGCCGTGATACGAAACTCAGATGTGTTTCTCTGTATTGGACACAGAACTCGCGTTTCGGATAGCTTTTGACGCACTTGATCCGGAAATCGGAACAACCCTGATCCTTGAAAACCTGCTCGACGATCTCCAGCACCGACTTTTCCTGAAAGATCTTGCAGTCTGCCGACAGTGAGAGAAACCAGAGCCAGGGGACTACCTCAGCTCGATATCTCGTGAACTCTCCGTTCTCGGTCTGCCCCAGCTGCACGAAGCGGCGTATGATCCCGTGGATAGGGCGCTCCTTGCCTCCGGGAAGCTCGAGATAAATGACGGCCTCGGACCGGAGCAAGTCGTCCGCTTTCAGGTCCGACCTTTCCGATAGGAGTCCGAGCGTGAGAAGGAACGGCATCGACAAACCTTCTTCGCCGCTGAGACTCTCGAGCAGGAGCACGTCGTCTCCGAGGTTTGTCTCAACCCGCATGATGCGGTCTGCCTGTGAGTAGTCAGCCATGCGCGCCTCGATATTCTCCGATGTATGCTGCTACCCAAATCCGGGCAGCTTTCTTACGTAGCAAAGTACTGGAAGGTGCCTTCTTCCCCGATCTCTACTCTCACAACCTGCGGTTTTGTGCCTTCGGCGAGAGACTCGAGCAGCCGTATCGAGATCTCGGGCAAAAGCGTGTTGGTCAGAATATTGTCCACGTTACGTGCGCCACTCTCCACTTCAGTGCATCTCTGGGCCACTTCGTCGACCATGCTCTCATCATACTCGAGATTGACTTTGTGAGTCTCCATCAACCGCCGTTCGATCTTGCCCAGCTTTAGGCGGATGATCTGCTTCATGGAGTCGTCGAGAATCGGGAAGTAGGGAATGATTACCATTCGGCCCAGGAAGGCCGGTTTGAATGTCTTGTCTAATTCGGGTTTCAAAGCCTTCACCAATCCCTCGTGGTCGGGCATCGTTTCGGGATCGGCTGTGAGCTTCATGATCGTTTCGGTGCCGGCGTTGGTGGTCAGCATGATGATGTTGTTCTTGAAGTCGATCTGCCGACCCTCGCCATCCTCCATCACTCCCTTGTCGAACACCTGGAAGAACAGCTCCAGGACGTCCGGGTGGGCTTTCTCCACTTCGTCCAGCAGCACCACTGAATACGGACGCCGGCGCACTGCCTCTGTTAACACACCCCCTTCTCCGTAACCCACGTAGCCCGGCGGAGAGCCCTTGAGCGTAGAGACAGTGTGAGCTTCCTGGAACTCCGACATGTTGATGGAGATCATGTTGCGTTCACCACCGTAGAGCATGTCTGAGATGGCGAGGGCTGTTTCCGTCTTGCCCACTCCACTGGGACCCACCAACATGAAGACACCGACCGGCTTGTTTGGATCCTCGATGCCGGCGCGTGAAGTCCGAATTCGACGGCTGATCTGCTCGAGCGCATGCCCTTGACCGATAATGCGTTCAGCAAGGTGGTCCTCCAGCTTGAGCACCGTTTCGACTTCGTCGCGCATCATCTTCCCGACTGGTATACCCGTCCAGCCAGATATCACCTGGCCAACCAGCTCAGCGTCGACGCATATCGGTACGAGTCCGGCTTCACCCTGAACCTCCTCGAACTCCTGCATCAGTGCATCGAGTTCTCCACGTAGTTTGTCTGGATCGGCCGGTTTTTTCTCGCTCTCACCTTCGCCGCCGTCTCCATCCGTGTTCTCGACGCCGGCCTCGAGTTGCCCTCTAAGTTCTCGTATCTTGCCAACCAAGTTGCGTTCCTTCTCCCACCGTCCTTCGAGGTCAGCCAGACTCGTCTCAGTCTCGGCGCGTTCCGCCTCTATCTGTTCAAGCCTCTCCGAGTGGTCTGCACCGACGGCCTGTTCGCGTTCTAGCACTCGTTTCTGAACGTCAAGGTCCTGAAGGCGACGTTTCGCGTCTTCCACCGCGGGCGGCGTCGCGCTCTGACCGAGCGCCAACCTTGCGCATGCCGTGTCGAGCACGCTCACGGCCTTGTCAGGTAACTGTCGATCTGCGAGGTACCGGTGGGAAAATCGAACTGCGGCGTCGACGCCGTCGTCCAAAATGCGCACTCCATGATGTTTCTCGAGGTACGGGGACACGCTTCGCATCATCATACAACAGTTGTCCTCCGACGGCTCATCCACCTTCACCAACTGGAAACGCCTGGCGAGCGCCGGATCCTTCTCGAAATACTGCTTGTACTCGGACCACGTAGTCGCCGCAATCGTGCGCAGCTCACCGCGCGCCAACGCGGGCTTCAACAGGTTGGCTGCATCTCCCTGACCTGCCGATCCGCCGGCGCCGATCATAGTGTGAGCTTCGTCGATGAACAGGATCACCGGAATCTCTGAGGACTTCACTTCCTCGATGAGGCCCTTAAGACGATTCTCGAATTCTCCTTTTACTCCCGCCCCGGCTTGCAGCAGCGCTAAATCGAGCGTACGAATCGAAACGTTCTTCAATACGTCGGGCACATCGCCCTCGACGATACGCATCGCGAAGCCCTCGACCACCGCAGTCTTGCCGACTCCGGCCTCACCCACCAAAATCGGGTTGTTCTGACGACGCCGCGTCAGAATGTCCACCACCTGGCGGATTTCAAAATCTCGGCCAAGCACCGGATCGATGGTTCCTTGCTTCGCTCGTTCGGTGAGATTCAGGGTGAATTGATCCAGGTTCGGAGTTGGCCCTCCGACCCGTCGGGCTTCACCTTCAGCGGGCGCGAGCGCTGCAGTTTCCTCAACTGAATCGGCCACTATCGTGAAGAAGTCCTGCCGCAGGGCCTCACCGGAGATCTTCTGGAACTCACTGCTCGTCTCCCTGGCGAGACGCCGCAGTTCGTCGTTCACCGCCAAAGCTAGTAGCGTATGCCCAGTTCTCACTTGTGTCGCGCCTAGGTCCACGGAACCGAGAAGCCACGCCTCCGAGATCAGTCTCGTGAAGCTGGGACTGAGCGACGGGGTCCGTGCATTTCCAGTCTTGAGCCTGTCCAAGGCATCCGTCAGCTCCTTGGAGAAGCGAGCCCTGTCCACCCCGAAGTGCTTCAGAATACTCGCGGCGTCAGAGTTGCTGGAATCGAGCAGCTTCATCAAGAAGTGTTCGATCTCGACGTCGTAGTGGGTGCGCGATAGGCAGATGCCAGCCGCGGCCTCGACCGCACTACGAGTTTCGTGATTCAGTTTGCCTATTAGCGACTTGAGACTGACACTCATGTCTCTCTCCTCTAGAGATTCAGCACTGTTTCGTCGGCATCGCGTGAGAACGGCGCAGAACGTATCCAGGTAGTCCAGCCAAGTGGAGTCGCGTCTTCACCTTCGGCGCCCAGTACACATCCAGGCACTTCGTCTCCCGCGAGCACGAGTTGAGCTTCAAAATCAAATTGGCCTTCGCAAAAGAGCCGCGTGAGAGTGCGCAGCGTCTCATGGGCCTTACCTTCAGGAAGGAACTCATCGTACTGGCACCGCGTGAGCGGTCCGATCTTCACCCTGACTCTCGCCTGTTGGTCCCAGATTTCATCGCCGACGATGGTTCCTATACCGAGTTGCGACGAGGCGCTTGTTT
Organism: Gemmatimonadota bacterium; assembly: GCA_039589395.1. Lineage (GTDB taxonomy): Bacteria > Gemmatimonadota > Gemmatimonadetes > Gemmatimonadales > GWC2-71-9 > JBDGYW01. Next base: position 13,582 of record JBDHHK010000041.1, on the reverse strand, counting down.
CGTCTCCCAGCGTACATTGCGTGTCCACCGCCAGCGGATACCAACCGCCCACGAATTGCTCCACCTCCACCGAGACACCGAAATAATCCTCGAGCATTCGTTCCAATGCGGCCGCCGGCCGACCTTGCATGCCGAGGAGCCCCGAATAGAAAACGAGAGACTCGTCGGGCACGCTGAACAGGTCTTGGACACCGGCCGTTCCAAGACCGAGGAGATCCGACAGATGTTCTGTGACGAGATCTTCCTGATCCCGCTCGTAACCGATCGCGAACCGGTTCTTTTCCCAGGCGCGATAGAACAGCGAGATGAAGCGATGATTGAAAATGTCGAGGAAGTCACGCATCGCCCGATCCCGAGCCCGGGAGCGTTCTGCAACCAACAGTGAGTAGTAAAGCGGGAGTATGCCAAGGGGGCCTGTCAATCCGAGGAAATTGACCGTGAGATTGATTTTGCCGTCCGGCGTTATGTCTAGTGTCTGTATCTCGCTGGCTGGAAAGGCAATGGAGGTGTTTGCGCCAAAGCGAGCTACTTCATCCCCGGGATCAGCAAACTCACCAACTCTGTCTCGGTCAGGAAACAGCCTCTCGAGAACGCGCACGGCTTGAAAGAAGCCGAACGACGTCGGATCCTCCAGGATTTCCCGCTGGAGCTCGACCTGGTCTACAGCAGGGTCTTCCATCCGGCCCTCGGAGGCCATTCGCGAAGCATTTCCTTTCGTTGTTCACAGCGAGCAGCGAGGATGCAGAAGCTGTTGAGCGACGCATACTGGCCGAGGAAGCGCTCCAACACGCTGGCAAAGAGGAACACACCGCCGCCGGCATACTGATCCTCATCAAAATCGATCTCAACCCGGTGTCCTCTTGCGAAGCTGACGCCGTGCTCACCCTCGATCCTAGAGTAGCACGGGCCACTCGCGACGCGCTTCACGCCTCGAATCTGTCTGTCAACCGCAGCCGAATCCGCAAAGTTATGCAGTTGCAGCAACTCACGCAGTGCGTCCGCACCACCCTCCACGAGCGAGAGGTAGTTCAACGACAGCAACGAAATCAAGCGCCACAGCTGTGACTTGCCCAAGGGTGGCTGTATGACCGGGGTTGGTCTCACGAGCGCCGAGATTCTCTCTACAGGGCCACCGCCTGGCAGCGACAGATCACCGCCGTCACCCCCGAACGGCAGACGGCTGGGCAGGTCGCCATTGAAACAAGTAAGTCGAGTAGTGACCGCATCGAGGTCTGGATACACCACACGGCCGGATAGATCTACGAATGACACAGAGACGTCAGTGGCCTCCTCGAGCGACCAGTGCGCGGGCTTACGCCTAGCATACCAAAACAGACGATCGTCACTGCCAACCGCAGCGTGCCTATGGGAGTAGAACGGCTCGAACTTGAGCGTTTCCGCGCTTCCCGGAGTTGTTGCAACAACTTCATCGACAGTGAAGACGCTCGTGGTCTCGCGCCTTCGAGCATCTGGCACGATGGGATACTCGTGCCGCTTCTGGGTCAGCAGAACCGGCTCGGAAGTTTGCGGAAATAGATTCACTACGGGTGAGCATCCAAGGCGGAACGCCGACGCACTGACACCGCTCTGCAGCATCTCGAGTCGGTCAATGTGTTCGAACTGAGACAGTAGAAAAACCAGCTCAACTTGCTCTCCGAACCCAGCCTCGCGGATTTCCTTGAACCCTGCGATGTCCAGAAAGAGAAACTTCTCTGGAAAGGTGAAATACTCCTGCAGCAAACTGTAGCCGGCGAATGATCTCTGCGGGTACGGCAACATACCTTCATCTTTTCCAAACCCAACCGGAATGATGTTGTTCGGCTCCAGTTGAAGCTGTTGTTTCTTGGCTGATTTCCCCGGCTCACGCACCAGTAGCTTCGTGCAGTTGTTGCAGAGTAGTTCATACAGGGTCGAAGTCAGATTCCCTTCGCCGCTCAAGTGCACTCTCAGCGCCTCGAGATCGAGGCTCCGAAACGTCACATCCGGAAGGCACCGAAGCCTGATCCTTATTGCCCAAGGCTCGGACGTTTTCACGGGAGGGTCGAGCTGGTCGGGAGTAATCCAGCGAGCCTCTTCGACCGTAATCGGCCATAGCGTTGTGTCGTAGCACGTTCTGAACTTGCATGGTGCACCGCCAACCGGTGCCGAGTGAAGCTCTGTTTCGCGTGGGATGGGGAAGCCGGATGTAAGCTTTCCTTGTTCCGGATCAAGCCCGAACTCCACCAGCGACATTGCAGGAATCGGACGGATATAGTGTGGATGGATCAGGCTCAGCAGCGCTTCGCTGATCTCTGAGAAATCATCTTCCAGCTTGAGATGGATTCGTGCCGCCAAAAACGCGAACCCCTCCAAGAGCCGCTCAACGTGGGGATCCTCACACTTGGTGGACTCGAGCTGCAGCCTTGATGCAATCTTGGGGTATTTCTGGGCGAACTCCGCACCCATTCGCCGCAGGAATGTTAGTTCACGCTCGTAGAAAAACAGCAGGTCGTCTCGCGCCATCGTCTTACTTGACTTCGAAATTGCAGTTGGTGGTGTCCAGTATCGTGTCGAACGCAACCTGCTCGGGGTTTGGCTCCATTCGCAGCATACCTTCGATTAGAAAGCGCAGCTGTCTTGTTCCTCCCTCACCAGTGTCTGTTACGGTGATCTTTACATCCGCCAGCCTCGGTTCGAAGAGTGTGATTGCCTCTTCTATTCGCCGTGCGAGCTGCATTCGCACTTCCGGCGCGTCGGCACTCAACGATGTGATGTCAGGAAGCCCGTAGTCGTGGAGTGACTTCTGCAACTCGGCCATTGCCTCGGTTGCCGGCTCCGGCGTGCGCCTCGTGTTTAATAGCCACTCCACGTCACGCCTGACCGCCTGCTTGAATTCGGAGACCGACTGTGCATAGGTCATCCGAGGCTCCGTAGCGCTCATCGGATCTCTGTCGATCAGCCGATCGAGCAAAGACTGCTGAGCGGTCCTCTCCACCTCGCGTTTGACCATCGCCGAAACTAGGAGTCACCCAGTTGGTTCAGCAAATCACTGGCACTCTTGGCGCCACCAGAAGGTCCGGACGACTCGGCCTCCTCCGTATCGGTTGTCCCAGCGGCTGGCGCAGGTGCGCTGTTTGGTTGCACGCTAGGTGCCCCGGCAGCGCCTGCCTTCTGTCCTGGGAACGAAATCGCGCGGAGAGGATCAAGGCGGCAGATACGCAGATAAAGATCCTGTTGTGCGTCCTCGGATTCGGATCCCAATGCAGTCATACATCTATGCAAAAGGCTCAGCGGACGAGCGATGGTGTCCCCAGCCTCCCATCCCTCCAGATTGTGCGTGTCTATGGTCCCGGCAAGATCCTTAAGAATGGGTAGAGCAACAGCTTCATGCCCAGTTTCCACCATGATGTCTGCAGCTTCAGTGCGTCTGAGGAAACGGTCACGCGCACATTTCTCTTGTTCGGCTTGAGACATCAAGAGCTGAATCGCCTTTTCATGCTGTCCCGACTTCACCAGAGTTGCGGCCTGATCGGCTGCTGTCCTAGCAGAGCGAGCCGCTCCTGCCGTCGCCACCTCCAGCTTTTCGTCGTCGGCAATCGTTACGTCGCCAGCTCCTCCGACGGGGCTGGCGGCAAGCACCTCCCGCATCCATGAGCGGGTCTCCGCGTTTGCAGTCGGTGTGTCATCCATTAGCGTGAGCTGTGGCAGCTCCGGTAGATCACGCAGCAATTCCACCAACGCACCTCGGATCGCCGAGGCCACGAATTCGTATTCTGAACCCAGCGCTTCGAGCGCCGTTAAAACGTATCGTTGCAGATCCAGCCAGCCTCGGCCATGGTGGGTCGCCATCACGCTCTCGCCTGCGGCGAGCAGCTCCGGCCACTTCTCGTCCAACAGTAGACCTTTGAGCCTGGTCCGCGTGTTGGTTGGAGGCGCTGCGAGCGCTCTCGGGTCCACTTCACCACCCAATGCCCGAAGCTCGCCCCACCTGTACCCGCGCAGCATCAAATAAGACGCTGGGTCGGTTGGGTCCTCTCGCTGGAGGAAACGCGCTGCTGCCGCAATGTGCGCGGCGGCTTCGTCGCGGCTGGTCGGATCAGCCGAGAGTGCCTGTGAGTCCGAAGTCGCAGCGGTACCGGTAGCAGCAGGCTCCGATTCAATCGGCTCAGGCTCTACGGGATCCGGGTCGATCTCCAGTTTCTTCGCGAGCAGTTGGTTTGCGACACCCTGTACGTCATCCAGCGCCCTACGCAGCTTTGTGTAGCTCGGCGCATCACTCCCGAACTTCTCAGCGCCGATTTTGTCCAATTCCTCCAGCGTCGCTATGCTGCCATCGATGTCGGCAACGAGCTGTTTGTACCAAGGCTTCGCGCTGGCCTGGAACCCCTGGTCGAATTCCTCGAGTGTCGGCTTACCTGCTCCAATTGCTTCAGCCCTCGCGGATTGCTTGGCTGGATCAGCGTTCGCCTCCCCCTCATACCCAAACGACAATGCCTCCTGGTACTCGAAGTATCCGTGCCCCTTGTTGTTGAGCGGTGCGAACTTGACCGGAACGTCCAGGTAGTCGCCAACCCAGTTGAGCGGCATCGCACGCATTTCGGCGTCGCCGTCTTCGAGTTCAGGATATAGTTGTTCCCAGAAACTCTCCAAAAGGCCGTTCATCAGCTCGAGGCCGTCTCGAAGACCTGTAACTCCATCACGCTTCAACATGGCTTCGGTCAACCATGCGGCGAGTTGCAGGTCTTTGGATTGGGATGCGAGTGCCGGTTCGACGATCTTGAATACCTGATCGTAGTCGGGAGGCGTACGATCTCCCGTGAGGGAATCGACAACCTCCGTGCGTGCTTTTTTTATCTTGTCGTATACGGTCAGGCCATCGTCACCGGGCTCATCGCGCAGATATGCGCCGGCTGGGTTTGGACCCTCGATGGGATCGAGAAGTTTGAGGATTTCGTCGCGCATCTGACATCTCCGGATCAGCCACTGACTGCATTGATCTCGAGTTCGCGCAGCTCGAGGACGGGCAATTCCTCACCGTCGACTAAAAGCAACTTCTGGCCCACCGGTACCTCTGTGCCGTCGTCGAGGGCGACCCACTCGGTGACCCTACCGAGTCGGACTTCGGTCTCTTCATACTGCCAAGACAGCGGAGAGATGTTGGGGATGAGCACCTGTCCCAGTTCGAGGCCTTTGAACCCGGGACCCGTTTGGACGATCGCAGGAGTCCAAAGAAGATCTCGCAACCGCTTGGGGGGAGAAATCTCAACAGATGCAACGTGCTCGAGAGGAATCCACAAGTACTGACCCGCAGCAAAAACCTCCAGCCGCGCTCCTAGGCGAGGATCAGCGTCGCTGAGTTCCTTGAAGGTAGTGCCATCGAGTGTGCCCGAAACTGGCTTGGGCGGCGCGCCACCTACGGGGAACTGCTGCGACTCGAACATCTCCTGACGGTTCTTCTCTGCGTGTAGGGCGCTACGATACAGCAGCGCCCCCTGCGACGCTTCGCGGCTGCCTTGGCCGGCTATATCGAGCTGTTTTTCAGCCCTCTCGAATTCCCCAGCGAAACTGAGTAGCTCGAACAAGAATACACGGCGCTGGACGTCGGTTGGATCCTTCCGCAACTCGGCGCCCAGCGTCTCGATGGCTTGGTCGAGCTTACCCGCTTCAAAGAGGTCGCGTGCCGTCACTCAGCTTCTCCAAACGCGGACTAGCCCCCGGTCGCCGTTTCAATGTCGTAGGAGGCGACGATCGGATCTCCAAGTTTGCCTTCTCTGTCCTGACTCAAGTGAGTCATCTCGACCTTGGTGTAAGCCAGAGAAAGCGATTCCTCCGGCGTGTCAGCCCCCTCTGACCCAGCCCCCCAACTGATGTCCGCGATGAAGACGGTATCAAACTTGTACGTGAGAAACGCTTCCTGTTCTCCGCCGGCCTTGCATATGCTGACCACCGCGTCCTTGAAGTGCTTGCCAAGGCAGCACGCCTGAAACAGCACGGGGCTCGACTTGTCTGTCATTTTCGTGATATCGAATGTTGTCAGCGTTGCGCGACCCGCTCCCCGTCCTCCACCAGCGGACATATCCACCGGGTTGCTGGCGCCCATGTGGAACGACTCGAGTTTGATCTGCTTCTCAAAACCCTTCTGCGTCGCTTCACTCTCTACCCCGGCGATCTTGAGAAATGCGTTGAACATTCTGCGACTCCTTCATCTCCTTGAAGTTACGGTGTCACCCCCGACGGCCCGTCACGCTTGGCTTACATTGCGTTGGACTAGCCGGCAGGTGGCGGAAGCTCGGCTACCAACCGCATTGCAACGCTCAACTCATCCAACTGGAAATGCGGACGGAGATACGCAACCGCATGGTACGCGCCCGGTTTGCCCGGAATCTCCTCGACCTCGATGTTAGCCTCCCGCAACGGTCGTTTGGCCTTGACCGCCATAGGAGCGTCGTCGTTCGCGACCACGTAGTTGGAAATCCAGCTGTTCAAGAACCGGCTGGCTTCGTCCCTGGTCATGTACCCGCCGATCTTGTCACGCATCATTACCTTGAGAAAGTGCGCAAAACGCGACACGGCGAATATGTAGGGGAGTTGGGCCGATATCTGTGCGTTAGCCGTAGCATCGTTGGACTGGTACTTCTTTGGTTTCTGAGCCGATTGCACGCTGAAGAATGCTGCGTTTGCCGTGCCCTTGGCGTGAACGAGCGGAACGAACCCGAGATCGGCGAGTTCCTTCTCGCGCCGGTCGGTGATTGGCGTCTCAGCCGGACACTTCATGGCGACGTCGCCCGAGTCTGTGCGGAAGTTGTGAACCGGGAGGCTTTCAACGAGCCCCCCACTCTCGACCCCGCGTATCGTCGCGCACCAGCCATACGACGCGAACGCCTGAGTCACCTTTGCGCCTAAACCCCACGCAGCGTTACCCCACAGGTATTTGCCGTGATCTGTGCCGTCGACCTGTTCTTCGTAGTTGAACGCTTCTATGGGCACCGTTTCCGACCCGAACGGTTCTCGGAGGAGCATCCTCGGTAAGGTTAAAGCCACATAGCGGGAATCTTCGCTGTCACGGAAGGCCTTCCACTTGGCAAACTCGGTAGTGTCGAAGACCTTTGCCATGTCACGCGGTTTGTCCAAGTCCATGTAGCTCTCGAGGTTGAACATATCGTGCGACGCGGCCGAAAGGAACGGCGCGTGCGAGGCGGCGGCTACCTCGGAAACCTTCTCCAGCAGCTCGATATCCTGGCCGCTCTTGTCAAACTCGTAGTCGCCGAGGATCGCCCCAAACGGTGACCCCCCGAACACTCCGTACTCCTCCTCGTAGATCTTCTTGAACAGTGCGCTCTGATCGAACTCGGGAGCCCGTTGCAGATCTTTCAGGAGATCCTTTTTGTCGACGTTCAGCAGTTTGATCTTGAGCTGATCGCTCGTCTCTGATTCGGAGAGAAGGTACTTCAGCCCGCGCCAGCTGGACTCGAGCTTCTGGAACTCAGGGGCATGAACGATCTCGTTCACCTGCGCCGACAGCAGCTGGTCGATCTGAGCAATCCGCGCGTTGATCATGGCATCGGTGTCGGCGTGGTATGCTACAGTGCCCTCCAACACGTCTGCCACAAACTGCTTGACCATGTCGCGGCCGCGCTCCTTGGCTGCAGGAGCCTTTCCGAAACGCCCTTGCTCCACGATCTGGTCGAGTAGACTGACCTCAGCGGCCTCTGCTTCCGCAGCCTGCTTGGCTTCCTTTTTCTCAGCCATCGCTGCCTCCCTCGTCACCGCCCTCTTCGCTCTTTTCGGCTTCGATCTCCTCCTTGAGCTTGTTCAGCTTCTCCTCGTCGCTGAGAGCCGACTGCAGGATTTCGTCGAGCTTGTCGTTGCTTTGGATCTTGCCGCGCAGATCGGCCAGCTGGCTGCGCAGCTCCAGCAGTTTCTGCAAGGGCTCCACATTCTGCGCCACCCGGTCGGGTGAGAAGTCATCCAGGCTCTTGAATGTGAGGTCGACGGCGATCTTCCCGCCTTCTTCATCGCTCAGCTTGTTGTCGACAGTGAACGCGAGGTGCGGTTTCATGCTTGCGAGCACGTCGTCGAAGTTGTCGAGAGTGACCTCGGCGAACTTGCGATCCTTCAACTTCTCGAGTGGCTCCGTTGGTTGTCCAGTGAAGTCGCCAAGTACGGCCATGACGAATGGGAGCTCTTTTTCCTCTATAGCTCCACCCGTTTCCACCTCATAGGAGATGTTGACCCGTGGCGGGCGAACACGGGACAATTTCTTGTGTACGCTCTCCTTAGCCATCTCTTACTCCTCCGATTGTCTGGACACGCTGGCGATGCGTCCGGTCGTGAATGACTTCCGAGGACTGCCTAATTTGCAGTAGTTAACGCTTGCACCTACAGGATGTCAAGCACGACGTGCGCGAAACGAACACCAGTGTGCAGATCGTTCGTGCGCAGGAAACGATTTCCGCGATATTTGCCCGCAAAACGCTTGCATTTTCCGGGCCCGTGCCGACACCTCAGAGGCCGTCAAACTCCACAAAACCGCCCGACGCCAGGCCTCTCACCATCTCTACGAACTCCTCGACCGGTGCGTCCTTTGGGACTATTCCCTCTCCTTTCATCGACTCCAACAATTCCATTGACGACAGCTCTCCGCTGCACCTGCTGAGGAACTCCGCCACCCAGGTGCCACACGCCACCTGGTTTTCGAATGGGTCTTCCGTCTTGAGCCACAGGCCCGCTGGTTGCCAACCTTCAGCCTCGAGGCTGTGTGCGACCAAGAGCTGCGAAACATCGGTCGACCGCGGTTTCGCCGTCGCAAGCCATGCCTTCACGTCGGGTTCGAGGGCCTTTTCCTCCCAGCCGAGTAGCCGATCCAACGAAGTCGCGTCACACTGAGGGCCGGCATCTCGTCGCGTCGTGAACACGCTCCTGAATGTGGCCGGACGCTGTACGACGACGGTGCACAACAGCATTCGCTCGATCCCGAGAGTCCTCAAAAAAGCCAACTGTGGCTCTACCTCGGCCGCGGTGGCAGTGCCCTTCCAGAGCTCTCCACCGTAGTGCACGATCGGGTGCAAACCCTTGATAGTCACAACCGCGACGTCGAACTCGTGTTCAGTTGGACCCAACATTTCGCGAACGCGAGCCTCTACGGGCGCATCTCTTCTGTCCGAGAGGATGGCGGTTACGAAAAGTTGGCCACCGGGACGCAGGTAGTCGGTCAGTTCTCTCAATACTCTCCTGGTGATTTCCTCGCCGTCGGGACCGCCGTCCCGAAAGACCTGAGTCTTCTCCGTCGCGGGCATGTATGGGGGGTGTGCGACGATCCGGTCGAACGATTCACCGCTCACGGGGTCGTAGAGATCGCCCTGCAACGCTCGGAACTGGGGTGTCTCATTCATCGCGGCGTTGAACTCCGCGAAGATGGTAGAGCGTTTCGTGATATCAACGGAACACGACTGAGCGGCAAACTCCGACGCCAGCAGAGCGGCTACTCCGGTGCCACCACACAGCTCCAGGAAGTTTTCACAGGGGGTTCTGGGCATCATGCCGAGATACCATCCAGCACTCGCCATCAAAGGTGGATACACGGCATCGGGGAACGACGTAACCGACCCGTCCGCCCTGTTGATTGGCAGGTCGGAGACGACGTAGACCGACTCAACGGGGTACAACAACACGGTGGATTGGATTTCGGTCCCCCTCTGAGCTGCCTCAATCAGCCCTAGCGCCGCGAGAATCTCGAGGTCCGTTTCCGACAGAAATCGGCTGGCAATCGCTTGGTCCAGCGGCTCTCTGCCTAAGAACAGCCACACGAGCACATCGCGAGCGCTTTCTATACCCTCGAGAGTCATCGAACCCTCTCGTAGGGTCTCTAGCTCGAAAATACTGGAGACGCCAAGGCGCTCACAGATGGCTCCGGTAGCGTATTCTGAGGATTTCAACAGACCCCGCAACGAGTCAAACTGGCTCTGCGTGCCGAATTTGAGCGGCACGGGCGGGCTCTTCTGACTCTTCTTCTCTGCTGTCATACCCAGGGGCCACCCAATGAAGTTGGAGGATCGGCAATCGATTGGAACCGCAGGAGCCTCACGGCATCCCTATCCTTTAATGACGCGAGCGCCATCAGGCCGTGGTCGCTCACCCGGGTGAGCGCACGTTCGGTGAGCATCGCCTCTGCACAAGGCTGATTGACGGTTTCGCCCGCTATCTTGCGAAGGTGTAGGGGCAGCTTGTCGACCTCGAGGGATCCGCCCGTGCGACCCCCTGAACCTCCTGCTGCGTAGGCTTGACTCACCAGCAACGCACACAGAAAGGCCGGATTGCCCCACAAGTAGTTTTCATGCTCGTGATCCTCTTCCACGAATTCCTCGAATGCGAGTCGATCGCATTCGTCGGTTTCGCGACCGTACGGCAGCCGTAGCAGGAACCGGGGCATTGCCAGGCCTAGCCGACTCGCATACGGCAGTAGCCGTACGGCGTTCCACGCCTCGAGGTCAGGCTCTTCCCATTGGCTTGGATCCGCAGCGGTGCCGAATGAGGAGCAACCGACCACCGAGCTATCGGCCGCCGACAGCCAAGAGGCGTCTGCCAAGCTCGTTATCGCACCTAGGCGCGTCAGCAATTTGAGATCGTCCATCTCGAATCCGAAGGAGTAGCACCCGACGAGCAGCGACCACGGGATCGCTCCCGGTGTTCCAACACTCGATTCCACCAACAACCGGTACAGCCCGGTATTCTCCAGCGGAACGTCCGGGTTCTGGTCACGCAGGAGCTCCTCCTTCGAAATGTCGATCAGGAACAATTTGAGAGAGGCGCCCGTCTCCAGCCTCCGGCACAGAAACCAAATTCCGCGCCAAAGCGATTCGAGTTCCTGAAACTCGGTGCGGTGCAACACCCACCGTAACAGTGACGCTATTTGCTCGTCGAATTGGGCCAACAGTTCGGCCTGAGTTGCGTCTTGCTTCTGCACCTCGTGGGGTGCGACCACTCGCTTCACGAAATCCTGAAGGCCCCCGTCCTCCAACGCGGCGGATGCCGTTTGCGTTGGCGCCTCTTCCAGAATCTGGTCCAGTAGATTCCCATTAGCCTGCGCGGGAGGAGAATCGTCGGGAGGTTGCACCGACGGCTCAGGTGTCTCACTCTCGAGCTGCTCCTTGAATCGGGCGAAACCCGCGGGATCGGCGATCTCGGCACGTTTTGCCTTGAGCGCACCAAACAGCCCCTCACGCTCGAGAAGCTGATCCGGATGGAAGTCGTCCAATTCATCGAACGACAAGCGCAAGGCCTCCGTACTACCCGGTGGAGTTATCTCTATCGATGGTGCCAGACGTGCTAACACGGTGTCGAGATCATCACGATCTACCTGGAGTGGTGTCCGATCCGAGAGGTCCAAAGCATCGTGGGTTTTGTCTCTGGTCGACCGTCCGCTGAAATCACCCAAAAGCGCGACATGGAATGGCCGCTCCGAGACCTCATCTGCATTGCGCGCTGGTCGTACACCGGCATCCACGCGGAACGTGCCCCCCGGTGATTCCTCGTTCATGGTCTCTCTCCGGTTTCTTCTGGTATTGGTTCGGTTAGGTTGTGCGTCGCCCTTCGAGCAAGCTCGATGCTGGATTTCCGGGTTTCTTCTGCTAGGTTAACTGCCTATGAGACAATTGCAAGCAGTACTCTGGACAAAGGGTGTGCTGCTCACGCCGCAACACCTGCAGACGCAGGACCATTTCCTCGAGGACCTGCTGCAGTTTCAGCTCTTTTCCCTAGCGTTCTTCCCCTGGGGGTTTCAGCGACTCGTTATCGATCGCGAAGCGCTCGACGGTGGAGTGTTCGCGTTGTCGTCCGCTGCAGGGATACTCCCCGACGGTCTGCTGTTCGACATGCCGGATTCAGACAAGCCGCCGGCGCCCAAACCATTGGAAGATTGCTGGGAGCAAGATCAGGAAACGTTGGATGTCTTCCTTGCCATACCGGAAAGCCGGCAAGGCGGATTCAACATCTCATCGGACCAACCCGAGGCGAGCACCCGGTTCCGAGCGGAGGTCGTGTTGCGCCGAGACGAGAACACGGGACTTACCGAAAAGCCCATACAGGTGGCCCGAAAGAACTTTCGTCTTGCTGTCGAAGGGGAGTCGCTGGACGGAACTTCTTACTTGCCCGTTGCACGGGTGCGGCGGCTAGCTGCGGGGGGCGTCGAACTGGATGCCCATTTCGTCCCGCCTCTGCTCGATATCGGAGCAAGTGACTATGTGATGGCGATAGCCCGTGGCCTAGTGGAGATCCTGACGGCAAAAAGCACCGCAATCTCGGCTACACGCCGACAGAAGAACCAGAGCCTCGCGGACTTCGGTATCTCGGACGTGGCAAACTTCTGGCTGCTTTATACGGTGAACACGCACCTGCCGCAGCTTCGTCACCTGCTCGAGACAAGTCACGGACATCCAGGTGAACTCTTCAAGGTGATGCTTTCGCTGGCGGGAGCACTCACCACCTTTTCGTCGACGGTCCACCCAAGAGACCTCCAGGGGTACGACCACGCGGACCTCTCTAGCTGTTTCGGAGATCTCGATCAGAAGCTGAGGGAGCTTTTGGAAACAGTCGTACCAGCCCGCTGTGAGACTGTGCCGCTCCGTCTCGTGCAGCCAACGATCTATGCTGCCGCCCTCGATCAGGAACGGTACCTGGCAGCTCCACAGCTGTTCTTGGCGTTCAAGGCAGATATCGAGCATACGGAGGCGGCAAGCAAGGTACCGCAGCTGGTGAAGATCAGTTCGAGCGATCGGATTGACAGTTTGATAAAACAAGCGTTACCCGGCATACAGCTGAGCCACGTGGCTAAACCACCCAGTACTCTGCCGGTGCGGCTGGATTACTCTTACTTCGCATTGGGCCGTACTGGTTCTGAATGGGATGCTGTCGCCCTGGCACGAAACCTGGCGGTGTACGTTCCGTCAGAGTTGCCCAATGTACAGTTGGAACTGATCGTGATACTGCCCGCCGAAGACTCCTAGCGACGTCGTCAGGTCAGTACCACTAGCACTACCAGCAGCACCATCACCAACACGATGGCCACCAGCGCCACCCAAAGCCAGGTGGGAATCTTTGACGGTCCAGGCTGCTCGGCCTCCTTGGCCGGGCTAGGAGCCGGAGCTGGCGCTGGAGCAGGAGCCGGCGCTGGTGCAGGTGCCGCGGAAGGTGGTGGCACAGCGGGGTGCCCTGACACCACCCGCGTATAATCGCTCGGTCCCGGGGCCGGGGCAGCCTGCGGCGTTACCGGAGGAGGCAGGTCGGGTGAGTAATTGGGATTGATGCCCGCCGGTTTCGGTGACGGTGGCGCCGGCGGTGGTTCGGCCCGCGGAGCAGAACCCAGTGCTTGTAGGTAGTCGTCGGAGCTCTGACCCGACGATGGCCCGATCATATCGCCTGCCGACTTGCGTGGGCCCGTATCCGGGACAGGGGGTTTCGGCTGCGCGGGTTGCTCGACCTTCCGATCGCCCGCCGCTGGGCCGCCAGAGCTCGCTGTGCCCGGTGCAGGCGCCGACGACAATTCGTGGCCGAACATCTCCGTGAATTGGCCCGGCGGTTTGCTCTTCGCCGCTGAGGGCGGTGGGGG
>JBDHHK010000040.1:0-24493 GCA_039589395.1 Gemmatimonadota bacterium | reverse complement strand
CACCCTGTACTCGCGTGATCGCCGCCGTCAATGTCGTCTTACCATGATCAACATGACCAATCGTCCCTACGTTTACATGCGGCTTCGTACGCTCAAACTTTTCCTTAGCCATGGTACGGTTCCCTAGTATTGTTTAGAGCCGTTTCCTCGTTCAGTCGGCAAAAGCTTGCCTGCCGACACCCAAAAGCTCGCGACCGGGATTGAACCGGTGACCTCGTCCTTACCAAGGACGCGCTCTACCGACTGAGCTACGCGAGCGGCCAAAAGCGGGCGACGGGACTCGAACCCGCGACCCTCAGCTTGGAAGGCTGATGCTCTACCAGTCTGAGCTACACCCGCGAACCCTACTGTCAGCAATCAGCGACCACTCATCCTGCGCCAACTCACTTCCACCCCACTCTTTGATACCTCGGCCAATTGACGACCGAACGCTGGAAGCCGTCAGCAATAATGGTGGGGGTAGGATTCGAACCTACGTAGGCGTCTGCCGGCAGATTTACAGTCTGCTCCCTTTAGCCACTCGGGCACCCCACCGTGCCCAAGACCGTCCCTGTCAACAGACCACCCCGCACAAAGTCGGGGTGGATATTTATGAGGAACGGCATTCGCTCCAAGCTATCTAATCTGATGGAGCTGACGAAGGGACTCGAACCCCCAACCTGCTGATTACAAATCAGCTGCTCTACCAATTGAGCTACGTCAGCGCCAATGCCAAACTTCCCGAGTCTTCTAGGATAATCAGCGTTGTGCGGCGAGTCAACTACAGACCTTACCACAACTTGCGGCGTTTCGTCAGGTCAACGTGACTGGAGTCTCCAGCGGGGACCTTGGGGCGTATCCTCGACCTCGACACCCTGCTCGGCAAGTTCCGCGCGGATTTTGTCGGCGGTGGCAAAATCCCTCGCTTTCCGGGCAGCCTCACGAGCCTCGATTTGCTGCTCCACCCAGTCCTCAAGCGATTCTTCCAGTTCGACCGCAGTAGGAAGGAGGTCCAGGACGCTCATCTGATCGTCGAATACTCTGAGTGCACCGCTGGCGTCGGTCGAGGTCCAGTTGCCTGCGTCGAGTTCTCTATTTGCAGCTCTGACAAAAGTGAACACTGCTGCTATGGCCTGCGGGGCGTTCAAGTCGTCGTTGAGACTCGCGCGCACGTTTTCCTGCAATTGTAATGCGAGCGATGGAAGGGTCACGCCATCTGCGGTTCCGCCAGCCGAGGCACGGGACAGCCGCTCACGAAACTCCCCCAGGCGCTTTACGCCCTCTGACGCCGATTCGAGCCCCTCGTCTCCAAAACTGAGCCTCTGGCGATAATGCGTGGAGTAACACAGCATCCGCGCGGCCGCGGCGTCAATACCTTCCTCTCTAAGGTCGCGCGCCGTCAGAACATTGCCATATCGCTTCGACATTTTGGTGCCGCCGATTGTCAGGAATTCGCCGTGCAACCAAAACCGCGAAAAAGGCCTCCCCGTAACGCCTTCTGATTGGGCGATCTCGTTCTCGTGGTGCGGAAACACCAGGTCGACACCACCGGCGTGTATATCGAGTGTTTCTATGCCGTATCGCGACCGGATCTCGTGCAGCGCAATCGCCGAACACTCCAGGTGCCAACCAGGTCTGCCACGTCCGAACGGTGCGTCCCACGCAGCTTCGACTGCCTCGTCCTCAGTGGTTGCTGCTTTCCACAAGGCAAAATCGCGGGCGTCCTCCTTCGAGTACTCGTCGCTCGATACTCGGGCACCCACCTTCAGCTCCCGTTTTTGCACCTGAGATAGACGCCCATAGTTCTCGAACTTGTCTACCGCGTAGTAGACAGAACCGTCGTCCCCCCTATATGCCAGGCCCCGCTCGAGCAATCCCTCTACCAGCTCGATCATGGGCCGAACGTATTCGGTGGCTCGCGGGTAAACTGTTGCGTCCTGGATCCGCAGGTATTTGCAGTCTTCGAAAAACGCGCGTACGAACTCAGCCGTATGCTCGCTCAACGTAGTGCCTGCCTGCGATGCAGCATTGATGGTCCTATCGTCGACATCTGTCAGGTTCATGATCTGAAACACTTCGAACCCAAGCGACTCCAAGTGCCGACGCAGCAGATCCTCGAAAAGGAACGTTCTGAAATTGCCTATATGGGCATAGTTGTAGACGGTGGGCCCACACGTGTACATCGTCACTCGTCCGGGCTCAACTGGCTCGAACGGAGTGACCGAACGCGTCAACGTGTTGTAGAGCCTGAGATCCATCGTCTACATCCCTGGTCAGTCACCGGAAACCTTTTGCATCAACGCCGACCACCACGCGCCGCCATACATTAGACATAAGCCTGACTCCCGCGCACCACCGAGGTTCGACGTGCGCCGAGCGTCAGGTTACGTAACCCAATATCTGACAACGGGTTCGGCTGGAAACCTATGGGGGAAAACTCAGGCCGTCAACGACGAATATCGCGTGCTCTGAGACGCCGCGGAGCTATTGACTTTGGCCCTACTTGCTTTCTGAGGACTCTGCAGCCGCTCCAATCAATATGTCTTCGAGCGCTCGGTACCGGATTCGGGAAAACGCAACGGGAATGCGTTCGGAGCGACACACCGCCATTGTCCGTTCGATCGTCACACCTTGCGTTAGCGGAATAGCAACTCCGTCATCCGTTGCGACAGCGCCTGAAAACCGTTCCAAGAGCCGTTCGCGGTTGTTCATCCCGGACCCAGAGAGGGAAAGCTCTGCCACTCGCTCGGAAGCAAGCCTGGCTACACTCACATCCGCCACCAAACGTCCCTGCCACATAACTAACACCCGCGTCGCGAGCCGTTCCAAAGCGGACAGATCGTGAGATGCAATTACCAGCAGACGGCCTGTAGCCGCGAGTTTGGCCACAGTTCCACGGAGTGTGCATCCAACCAAGGGATCGATGCCGCTCAACACCTCGTCGAGAGTCAAGACGCTCGAGCCAACAACCGCAGCAGATGCCAAGGCTAGCCGTTGCACCATGCCGCGTGAGTAGTCGAATATGCGGCGTCCCACAAACTCTTCCAGGCTTGCGAGTTCGATGGCCCACTGGAGCATGGCGGTTCGTTCTCGAGGATTCAGCGCACGGTGACCACAAACATACTTGAGCCATTCAGCTCCAGTTAGCTCTCCCGGAAGAAGAGGAGGATCACCGACGTATCCAACCGCTTTCCGCGCCGCGCGCGTTCCCGCTCGCAGACCGGAGATGTACACGTCACCCGACGTGATAGACGTCTCACCAGCAATCATCCTCAGAATAGTGGTCTTGCCGGCACCATTGGGCCCAATGATGCCGACTATCTCGCCGCTACAACACTCCACGCTGAATGGGTGCACAGCACGGTGCCGGCGCGTTCCCGATCCGTATGCTTTGCAGGCTTCACGTACACTCAACGCCGTCATATGCGTCCGCCGTACCTTCGGCGCCTCGTCCAAGCTGCAGTAGAAGCCCAACTCGCAACTACGAACCCAACCACAATCCATCCACCCAGAACCAGAACATCGACCGAGCTGCTTTCTGTGAATAGCCGGTCCGCCCGCCAAGGAAGCGGCAGTGTATTCCAGAGCAGAACCATTGCCTTTTTCGCGACCGGCCACTTATCGATCCATTCGTGCACAGCGGCGGTCGGCAGCGCTCCAATCCAAACTGAGGCAACTGCTGCCGCCATCGCTGCCGACGAGCCGACGATCGGCGCAAGTGAAAAGGAAAACGACGCAACGGCGGCACCGAATATCACCACCGAGAAGCCGAGCAGCAGTGGATCCGTTTCAGTCAGCTCCATTGCAATCACTGGGACCACGACAACCGGCAGCACTGCCAGGAGAGCACCAGTGAGCCGTCCGAGCGGCACCAGCCACCACGTCGTGGCCACCTGACGGGACGCTGCGAGAGCCCCTCCAGGAGCAAACAGCCGCGACCCGGCGACGGCGGTTAGAGTACCAGCAATCAAGAAAACGATTCGCGGCTGATGCGCGCCCGGAAATCGGTCGGCCTCCTGAAGCGAGAGCAGAACGCCCGTCGTCAATGCCAACCCACATGCCAAACGCACCGCTCGGTTCCGCACTACCAACAGAGCTCCAAACACGGTTTCAGCCTTGGCACCGAGCAACAGTGGCAACTTCATGTCTCATCGGCACCGATCACGTTGCTTTTCAACCGACTCGCGGATCAAACAAGACAACGCCTGGTGTATCATCATTGGGACTCTCTGGATTCCTCATGCCGATACTGCTGGGTGACAGCGGACTACCCTCCGCCTGGCGTTAAGCCTCGGACGGATTCTACGACACTCTATCGGCGGGCCCATCACCCAACGAATGCAACGAGGCACCGATTAATGCGTGCGGCTGCCTTCCTGCGTATACAGACAAAGAGCGGCGACGTTCATGCGAAAAACGTCGCCGCTCTTTTAGCGCCGGTTTGCTGGGTTAGCCTTCGACCCGGTCCTCCTCCTCTTCGTCCTGGTCCGCTTCTTCGGCGGGCGTTTCTTCGACCACTTCTGCGTCGGCAACGTCATCGCCGTCGCCGGCTCCGAGTTGCGGCCGTTCGGCGTCTTCACCCGCACTAAGGAGACCCATTTTCTTCTTCAGTTCGAGCAGCTGCTGATCCGAGCTGCCGTGATACTCGAGTGCGTCAAACTCCTGCTGCAACATGTCGCCAGTCAGGTCCTCGCTGAGTTCGGCAGCGGCGAGCGCTTTCCTCTCTGTTTCTTCGATCTTCTCCGTCATCCTCTCGAAGTTCTCAAAGGCACTCTTGTTGGACATCGCGCTCATTGTTTCCTGGATGCGGCCTTGTGCTTCCGCACGTTTCTGGCGGGCAACCAGTATGTTCCTTTTGCGCTTTGCCTCTTCAATCTTGTCGTTTAGTTGCCTCAGAGCGTTCTTGAGCTGTTCAGTCTCGGCCTTTTGCCGCACCCACGTCTCGTGCATGCCCTGCGCGTGCTGCAGGTGCTCGCTGTGTCGCATCAGAGCCTGCTTTGCTAGATCATCGCGGCCTTCCTGCACTGCAAGCATCGCACGCTGTTCCCATTCCTCAGCCTGCTTCTTCTCCTTTTCCAACTGCTGCTGCAGCTTTCTCGCGTCAGCGATGGCTCCGGCGACCTCTTGTTTGGCCTTTCCGAGCTGAGAGCGCATGTCGTCGATCGACTGATTGAGAACCTTTTCCGGGTTCTCCGCACGTGATATCAGGTCGTTGATGTTCGACTTCAGCAGCGTAGAAATTCGCTGGAAGATTCCCATAACAGCGTTACACCTCCCAATCAGACGACCGCATCAACGAACGTCCGAAAGTCGGGTTGAAAAGAAACGTATTGAAAAGCTCCCCAAAAAATTAACAGTCCGCAACTACTCGGATGGCGGAGAACCGGGCAGCCCCTCACGCTGCCTCACATTGGTGAGAAGGCGTTCGGCAAACTCTACCCTCTCTCCCAGTTCCATCACTTCGTTGCGCAACTCTCCCATTTCGACATCCATACGGTCCGCTAGCTCTTCGAGCCGCTCAACCAGCGCCGGGTCCATCCCGCCGCCATGCTTACTTCTCAGCGCCTCACCAACCGCGTCAGATAGGTCCGAACGGAAGAACCAGCGGGCACAAAAGATAATGGCCACGGCCAGAAACAAGCTGCCCACAATAGTCTCCTCCGTCTAAGATCTACTATTTGCACGACATCCGCCACTATGGCAGGACACCGGTTTTTGCTGTGATTTGTCAGCCGGCGCTATGTCTCCGATTCTGCATTCCCAGGCAATGCACCGACGTCGCCGCGCTTGGCCAACATGCGTTCCGCAAAGTCAACTCGCTCGTTTACATCCGCAATCTCATGTCGCATCGCTTCAACTTCATCGAGGATCGCCATCTGCGCTTCGCGGAGCTCGTCGACGTCCTTGTCGCTGATGGAGCCGTGCTTCGATGTGCCGCGTATTCGGTCGGCGAGTGCTCTTCCAACAGGCGACATGCTCAATGCGAACAGAGTGCCACCTCCAAAGATCATCACAATCGCGACTATGTCCTCCATTGAACTAACTCCCCTGACCCGGATCGATATGTTGTCGCTGCTGTTGTGCTAGCATCCGTTCAGCAAAGTCCAAGCGTTCCTCCAACTCCGCGACTCGATCATCGCCGTATTCGACATGCTCCAACCGCTCCTGGACTGCTCGGAGTTCGTGGCGGATTTCCGCGAGCTGTTCGCTTTCACTTCCGCCTCCGAGCTTTTTCTCCGCAATCCGGACTGTGGCTCTCACGATCGGGAGTAGCAAGAGCAACCCCGTTGCCATGCCGGCGATCGGTACCAGGATGTCCACTGGCATCTACTGCGGTTCCTTGGGCAGCGCGTCCTGCCCTCCTTGCTGCGCCAGCAACCGTTCTGTGAAGTCCAGACGCTCCTCGACCTCCGAAAGCCTGAACCTGAGCTCGTCCAAATCGGCGTGAAGCGCGTCGGTTTCAGCAGACGAACCTGCCTCGAGCTGGCGACCTGCAATACGTTCTCCTATAGCCTTGCCCAGTGGTCCCCTGAAAATCGCCACCGCGGCCAGCGACACAAACAACGATATGGGCACGAGAAAAGGACCAAGTTCGCCCATTTACGAACGTCCTATCTGGTTGAGTTGGCGCTTCCATCTGGGATTCAGTACGGCAAACGTTTCAAATAGTGTCACGCACGGCGGCTGGAGTAAAGCCGCAGCGCCTTCTCGAGGAACTTGCCCGTGTGTGATGCGCGACTTCTCGCTATGGCCTCCGGGGTACCTTGGGCCACTACAGTGCCGCCCTCATCACCGCCTTCCGGGCCCAAATCGATAACCCAATCGGCGGTCTTGATGACTTCGATGTTATGCTCGATCACAATGACAGTATTGCCCTTGTCGACCAGTCTGTGCAGCACAACTAGCAGCAGACGCACATCCTCAAAATGCAGGCCTGTAGTGGGTTCATCGAGTATGTAGAGCGTGCGCCCGGTATCTCGTTTGCTCAACTCCGACGCCAGCTTGACCCTCTGCGCTTCCCCCCCGGAAAGTGTGGTAGCACTCTGCCCCAAGTGGATATAGCCCAACCCGACGTCGTTGAGCACCTCGAGCCGACGCCGGATCTTCGGCTGGTGTTCGAAGAAATCCAGCGCTTCAGCCACGGACATATCCAATACATCCGCAATGGACCGCGCTTTATATCGAACCTCTAGTGTCTCCCGATTATAGCGTCGGCCTTTGCAGATATCGCACGGGACATACACGTCGGGCAGGAAGTGCATTTCGATCTTGACTAGCCCGTCCCCGCGGCAAGCCTCGCAGCGACCACCCTTGACGTTGAACGAAAACCGTCCAGGTCCATATCCTCGAATCTTGGAGTCGGCCAACTGAGAATAGAGGTCCCTGATCGGAGTGAACAAACCGGTGTATGTAGCCGGGTTCGACCTGGGGGTGCGACCGATGGGGCTCTGATCCATCTCGAGAACTTTGTCTAGGTGCTCGAGGCCTTCAATCCCGTCGTGTTTTCCCGGGAGGACCTTGGATCCGTAGAACTGGCGCGCGAGCGCCCGGTAAAGGATGTCCGTCACCAGGGTCGACTTGCCGGATCCGGACACACCGGTGACTGCCGTGAATACGGAGATCGGGAACGCAACATCGATGTGATGGAGATTGTGCTGTGCCGCCCCTTTTACCTCCACAACCCGGGCTTTGGCGATCTTGCGTCGTTCGGTCGGTACCGCGATCCGCAGATCCCCTCTCAGATAGCGCCCGGTGAGCGACGTATCGTGCCCGACGACAGCATCTACCGGGCCCTGCGCTACTACTTCACCGCCGTCACGGCCTGCCCTGGGCCCGAGATCGATCACATGGTCGGCAGATCTTATTGTCTCTTCATCATGTTCCACCACGAGGACGGTGTTTCCGAGATCGCGAAGATCGCGGAGCGTTGCCAGTAACCGTGCATTGTCACGCGGGTGGAGTCCTACAGATGGCTCGTCAAGCACGTAAAGAACTCCCACCAGACGGCTGCCGACTTGAGTCGCCAACCGAATTCGCTGTGCTTCTCCCCCGGCTAGTGATGAAGCTGATCGTCCGATAGTCAGATATCCAAGACCCACGTCGCAGAGGAAGCGGAGCCGGTCTTTGACTTCCTTCAAGATCGGGTCCGCAATCTCGGCGTTGAGGCCACCCGAGGTTCCTGATTCTTCGAGAAGCTTACTGAAGAACTCGCTAGCAGCCGAAACGGAAAGGTCCGCTGCATCACCCACACTCAGACCGTCAATCAAAACACTGAGGCTCTCAGACTTGAGACGATGTCCCTGACACGAGTCGCACTGGAGCTGAGTCATGTACTCCTGGAGTTGGCTCCTCACTGCGTCCGAGCTCGTTTCTCGGTAGCGCCGCTCAACATTCGCTAAGACACCTTCCCATGCTGCTTCGTATGTTCCCGCCCACCTCTCACTCTTGTATTGAAGCTTCAGCTTCTTTCCGGGCATACCGTTGAGGACAGCATCCTGCACAGATTCACCCAGCTCACCCCAAGGCAAGCCCAGATCGAACTTGAGTTCTTTGGCCAGGGTGGCCAGTACGCCCCGGCGCAGATGCCCTTTCGGCTCACCCCATGGGAGAATCACACCTTCCAAGATGGATATCCGGGGATCGCCTAGAGCCAGCTCGCGGCTGACTACACGCCTCGTCCCCAAGCCACCGCAATCCGGGCAAGCACCGTACGGTGAATTGAACGAAAACTGCCGCGGCTCCAGTTCAGGCAGGGAGTAGCCACAGACAGGACAGGAAAAACGTTCCGCAAAAAGAACATTTTTGCCGCCTGACTTTCCGTGGCGAACGATCTGAACCAGACCGTCAGAAGCTCGGAGTGCAGTCTCGATTGAATCGTGTATCCTGGATCTATCCTCTGCCCGCACGACCAGCCTGTCTACTACAAGGCCGATATCGTGGTTTACTCGCCTGTTGAGCTTCGGAGGATTCGCCAGATCGAACACCTCTCCGTCGACCAGCACTCGAACGAATCCTTGGCGCCGAGCCCCTTCGAACAGGTCCTTGAACTCACCTTTTCGGCCGCGTACCAGGGGCGAGATGATCTCGATTTTGGTGCCTTTTCGCCAGTCGAGGACGACATCAACCATCTGAGAGGCACTCTGCCGTTCGATCGGCGAGCCGTCTTCGGGACAATGTGGGACACCAACTCTCGCCCAGAGCAAACGCAGATAGTCCGAGATCTCGGTTACGGTACCCACCGTGGAACGGGGATTGTGTCCGCCCGTCTTCTGTTCGATAGAGATCGCTGGTGAGAGACCCTCGATGGCGTCCACATCCGGCTTCTCCATCAAGCCCAGAAACTGTCTCGCATACGCTGAAAGGGACTCGACGTACCGGCGTTGGCCTTCTGCGTAGATGGTGTCGAAGGCGAGGGAGGATTTTCCGGAGCCCGACAGGCCTGTGACCACCGTCAACGAGTTCCGCGGAATTCGGACGGTCACGCCCTTCAGGTTGTGAACGCGAGCCCCGCGCACTACCAAATACTGTTCCGACATAGCCGTGAAACGTAGGCCGCAATGGGAGCCTAGGTCAACGGTCGGGATCGCCCGAAATCTGTCGCTTGCCATCGTGTGTATGTGGGCGTAGTTTCTCCCTCCCTCATTAGGTGCGGTGGTTAGGAGATGACGAAGGCAGGCGAAGAAGTAGCGTACAATATCGTGCTCACGACTCTCGGCAGCAGAGAGGACGCTCAGTCGCTGGTGAGGCGTCTCGTTTCGGATCGGCTCGTGGCTTGCGGTACGGTCGTCGAGAACGCCTTTTCGATATACGAATGGCAGGGAAAGCTGGAGGAAACACCGGAAATGCTGGTGGTGATGAAGACTCGCCAAGACCTGTGGGATCGGCTGCAGGATGTGGTACACGAATTGCATCCGTACGATGTTCCAGAGTTGTTGGCACTCCCTGTCGAAAAGGGCTTACCCACCTATCTGGGATGGTTGGCGGAACAGACGACACAGGAGCAAAAGTGAGAAACAATCATCGGCGCAAGCTCCGCCGTAGGCAAAGACGCGAAGCGGCGGAGCTCGCAGCACGCACTCCAGCGGAGCAAGGTGACCTCGTTGATTCGTCGCACCATGCAGACACATCTGGCGCCGAGGGACTGGTCCGCGAACTCCCGTTCGAGATCACCGAGTTTCTTCCTCCCGAACCGGAAACCGTGGAACTCGACCAATCCGATGAATCCGTTGCTGAGCCCTCTGCTTCGACAGCCGATGAATCTGCGCCTCAATTGTATCGAGATACGAAAGCTTCAGCTCCACCCGGTCACGACGAACTGGATCGCGCTGCACGGGATGCTGCGATGAGGGGAGATATCGAGCAGGCGACCAAGCTATACCGAACTTTGCTGAATCGCAGATCAGACGATCTGAACGCCAGGTACAAGCTGGCCTTACTGCTCGATCAGTCCGGTGACCACGAAGAGGCACTGGAATTGCTGGACAAATGTATTTCGCGCGATCCTGCGAACGTGGCGATGCGCGTGAACCGCGGCTCGGTTCTGGCCACTGTTGCCCGCTACGCCGAAGCCGAAAGCGACCTGCGTGAGGCGCTCGACCTCGACCCAGCCCACGCTGACGGCCATTTCAACCTCGGCCTGGTTGAGGTACGCCGGGGGCGCTGGGTGGATGCGATTCCCCACCTAAGGCGGGCCCTGGAGCTAGACTCGAGTAATGCGACCGCATACTTCTATCTCGGGGAAGCGCTCAATCACGTCGACGACATCTATGGGGCGCTTCAGGCGTACCAGCGCGCTACCGAGCTGCATCCGGTGAACCCGGCGGCGTTTTACGGTCTGGGCATCGTGCTCGACAGGCTCGGCCGCCCCGAAGAAGCCACTCAGATGTATCGTCGTTCCCGGGAGATGGCAACTCGGTGATTCGTGTCGTGGTGGACGACATCGCGTTCGTGCCCACGGACGCAGTGCTCCGCCCAACGACAGCAGCGCTCGAACCGACGGTCTCGTCCCTAAGACACCTAGACGATGTGGCGGGTGCATCCTTCAGGGAGCAAATTTCAACCCACACGGAACTTGCCGTTGGATCAGCCGTAGTGACGGACGCCGGCGATTTGGCGGCAGACATGATAATCCACGCAGTGGTTCGTAGTTTCGATGAACCCGTGACCGAGGGCCGAGTACGTTTGGCTCTCATTAGCGCGTTGCAGCGAGCTGGAGATTGGCAGATAGCCCGAATCGCCACTCCGCCGATAGGAACTGGGGCGGGCAACCTCTCGATTGAGGAAGCCGCACGTATTATGGTAGAGGTACTTTCGCTGGCAATGGCGACTGCCACTTACCCCAAAGAAGTGTGTATAGTGGTGGACGGTGAGGAGGAGAAGCACCTGTTCGACACGTACCTGAAGCGAGTACCGCAATGAGGAGACGGACCGCCGCGATATTGATCCTCGTGATCTGGGCTGGTGCCGTCGTATGGCTCATCCAGCGCCAGACTATTCGCACAGACTCACAACTTCTTGCTGACGCCGTTTTTCGGATCTCCCCGGGCGCAACCTATTACTCACTCGACTTGAGCGGTCAGCAAGTTGGTTTCGCGTCGAGCAGTGTCGATACGATTGCGGATACTGTACAGGTCCGTGACTACATGTTGTTGGAAATTCCTGTGTTGGGTTCGATTCAAAGGGTTGAAGCTCGCACGGACGCAAACCTCACTCGCTCACTCCAACTCCGAGAGTTCGAGGCTGGGTTACGCGGTGATGGCGTGAGGTTCGGTGCCTCCGGGCTGGTATCAGGAGATACTCTGCTGTCGGTCGAGATCGAGAGCGCAGATAGCAGACAAACGGTACGCGTCCCTCTAGACGAACCTGTGCTCCTACCTGCTCTGCTTCCACTCCATATCGTGTTTGGGTCCGAACCAGCTGTCGGAAACGAATACCGCTTGAAGCTTTTCGATCCATTGTTGCTGAACGAGCGTTACGTGAGCGTGACCGTAGAGGCCGAGTCGACACTCTTGGTTCCGGATTCGGCAGCTTGGGATTCCACAGCCTCACTCTGGGTAGCAGCACGTTGGGACACCCTCCAAGCGTGGCGAATCGTTCAGAACGTCGGTGGACTCTCGGTCCGGTCTTGGATAGACGAGCTGGGTCAGGTGGTCGAGGCCACTTCGCCGGTCGGCTTCACAATGCAGCGCACCGCATTCGAGATCGCATCACTCAACTTCCAAAGACGCGAGACGAATGCTGCTGAACTTGCCGCCGGCTTGGGGGGGGACATCATTCGGCAGACTGCGATAGCGTCCAACGTACCTCTACAGACCGACGATCTTCAGCAACTGAAAGTCCGTCTGGGAGGGTTGGATTTCGAAGACTTTGATCTTTCTGGCGGCAGACAAAGCGTAGTCGGAGATACGCTCGTAGTTGTGCGTGAAACCGACGAGGAACTCACGCACGATCCCGAACGCTTCACTGCGGAGCGCATGCAAGAACTGTCGGAATGGATCGGCCCCGAACCACTCGTTCAGACAAGAGACCCACGAATACAGGCTCAGGCACGCCAGATAACCGAGCGGTTCCTCTCCGGCCGCAGGCGAGATTACGTGAGAGCGGCGGAGGCCTTGAATGAGTGGGTCAACGAGAACTTGGACAAACAGATAACGGTTAGCGTCCCGAGCGCGGTTGAGGTGTTGGAGACTCGCCGTGGCGACTGCAACGAGCACACAGTGCTTTACGTAGCCCTTGCCCGTTCAGTCGGCATTCCTGCGCGCACCGCGGCCGGGCTCGTCTATTCGGACGGCTCCTTCTTTTACCACGCTTGGCCGGAGATCTATCTCAACGGTTGGGTAGCGGTCGACCCTACTTTCGGCCAGTTTCCAGCCGACGCCGCTCATTTGAGATTTACGATCGGAGGCCTGGCTCGCCAAATGGAGCTGGTTAGACTAATCGGGCGCCTTCAGCTCGATGTGCTCGACACCGAGAATTAGAAAATGATCCGTCTCGAGGGACTGACAAAGAACTACGGCAAGTTCGTGGCCGTGAACCGACTCGACCTTCACGTCCCAAAGGGCGAGCTGTTTGGTTTCCTTGGGCCTAACGGCGCCGGTAAGACGACGACGCTGAGGATGATAGCTGGCATTCTCCGTCCGACCGATGGCATGGTGTTCATAGGCGGCGACAATCTTATTGAAGCTCCGATGTCGGCGAAGAAGCGCATTGGATTCATTCCCGATCGCCCCTACATATACGAGAAGCTCACCGGTGCAGAATTCCTGAGGTTCGTAGCGGGCCTGTTCAACCAAGACGGGGCAGTCATCGAGAAACGTATTGACGAGCTGCTGGACCTGTTTGAGCTATCGGTCTGGAAGGACGAGTTGGTAGAGTCGTACAGCCACGGCATGCGGCAGAAACTGATAATATCGAGTGCTCTAATTCACCGCCCAGAGTGTATCGTGGTGGACGAGCCGATGGTTGGGCTCGATCCGAAGGGGGCTCGCTTACTTAAGGACATTTTTCGCAGTTTCGTGAATCGAGGCGGAACCGTGCTCATGAGCACACATACGCTCGAAGTGGCCGAGGCTATGTGTGACAGGATTGGAATCATTCAGGAAGGATCCATCGTCGCCTGTGGCTCCATGGCGGAGCTGCGCGAGCAGACGGCCACCGGAAACGCTTCTCTCGAAGAGTTATTCCTGAAGCTCACGGGTGGCGCTGCAATCCGCGAACTAACGGCCCTGCTCGAAGGATGATCAGCCAACTCGGCCTCATAGTTTCACCAAAGTGGCGGACCGCGCGCGCACGCGCGAGGGAAAAACGGAGTATTGCCAAGGTACTCCTGCTTGGCAGCATTGGCCTGCTTTTCTGGCTCGGAGTGTTCGGTGTCATGTACAGAGTTCTCCGATACTTCCGAGGTGTCGAAGAGATCGGCCCGCTGCTCGCTGGAAAGCTGCTCGGCCTCGCCCTGCTCTCGTTTCTGTCGCTGTTGTTGCTCTCAAATGTCATCACGGCACTTTCGGCTTTCTTTCTCGCGAGAGATCTCGACCTGTTGATGGCATCCCCGGTCGATTGGCTCTATCTGTACCTGAGCAAACTGGGCGAGACGATTCTGCACAGCTCATGGATGGTCGCGTTGATGGCCGTGCCAATCTTCGCTGCGTACGGCGTCATATATGACGGCGGTTGGTGGTTTGGGCCCTTCACGGTGATCGTGTTTCTACCGCTACTGATCATTCCGGGCGTCGTGGGCAGTGCGGTAACCATGATCCTCGTCAATGTGTTCCCGGCTCGACGCACTCGGGACCTGCTATCGGTGATAGCGATTGGCGCTGCCGGCGTGCTCGTCATGTTGTTCAGAGTCGTGAGACCCGAGCAGCTAGCGCGTCCAGAAGGATTCACGAACCTTTTGGACTTTATCACCTTGTTGCGCACACCCACCTCGCCTTACCTACCAAGCGAGTGGGCAATGAACAGCCTGATGGGGTATCTCGTCGGCCCCAGTGACCTGATGCCACTAATCCTGCTATGGAGTACGGCGGCGGGTTTTGTGGTACTGGGCGCGCTGCTGCACCACTCTCTCTACCCGCGTGGCTACACCAGGGCGCAAGAGGGTGCCGAACGGTTCGTAAAAGGCTGGATCTGGACTTTCTTCCTCGACCCAGTATTCAAACCGCTGACCGTGGCGAAACGCGAGTTCATCATCAAGGACTTGAAGCTCTTTTTCCGCGATCCGACACAGTGGAGCCAGCTGATTCTCTTGGCTGTCTTGGTGATTATCTACCTCTTCAATATTCGCGCTCTACCGCTGTTCTCAGGCGAACAGGTACCGTTCGCAATTGTCACCGTTGTCTCCTTCCTGAACCTGGGGCTCGCGGGATTCGTATTGGCCTCAATTGCGGCGAGATTCGTCTTTCCATCGATCTCATTGGAAGGCCGACAGATGTGGCTGCTCCGATCGAGTCCCCTGGACTTGCGCGCTCTCATATGGTCGAAATACTGGATCGGTACGATTCCACTGCTGGTTCTGGCGCTGGCGATCACGGTTTTTACCAACATCCTGCTTCAGGTCACTGCATTCATGATGGTGGTTGGAATTGGAACCATTATTCTGCTCACCCTCGCAATAAGCGCCATGGCACTGGGATTCGGAGCGCTCTTCCCCCAATTCGACACGGAGAATGCGGCACAGATTCCGACGTCGTACGGCGGCCTAGTGTTCATGATGTCGACCATAGCTCTCTTAGCAGCCGTGATCGTTGTTGAAGCGGTGCCCGTCTCGAACTACCTGCGAGCGAGGTTCCAAGGCGTACCGATTCCGGTCAACGCGTGGATGGTGGGAGCGTTTTTGGGTGTAGTCGTTATTTGCGTGGTGGCGACAATCGTACCATTGATCGTTGGACTCAGGAGAATGGAGCAGTTCGAGTTCTGATCGTCAGAATTCGGCCCCGCACTCCCCACAGAACTTGGCACCTGGCGGCGCCGGCATTCCACATCCGCTACACCGCTTCGACTCGCCTTTGATCTCCACCACACCGCCACACTCCGAGCAGAACCTAGCAGTTGCCTCGGGTCGAGGACCACAGGAAGGACATACAGCAACCGGTTCAGACCGCGAGTCCGTGCCCTCTGTTTCCTCCTGCTCCATCGCCAGCAACGCCGCTCGCTGATAGTTGGACTTCATGGTCGAGTAGTCTTCGTCCGACAGCTTGCCCGTTTCCCGATCAAACTCGATCTCTTTTAGGGCAAGAAGCGCCTGGATCTTGGGTGATTCAGATTCTTCGACGTCCGTGAAATCGATATCCCCATCATCTGGGGACCAGCCTCCAGCAGCCTTGAACCTGGGCCTACCTATAACCAGCGGTTCAAGCACCAGCGCCAGCGCCGCCAGCGCTACCACGACTCCGGCGAGGAGCTCGGTCATGGGAAAACCCCCGCTAGTTCGAGAAAGTCAGCTCTATCGGACACCAGCCATGGGCTCCTCATCGACCATTCTCGTCTGGTAACCCTCCAACGCCCGCCTCACTGAAGCGCGACTAGGCCCGCTACTCGGCCACAGGGTAACCACTCCACCAACGACCAGAAGTACTCCGCCGAACCACAGCCACCAAACCAAGGGACTGATCGTAAATCTGTATTCTGCCTCCTCTGTACCTTCCGGCGATCCGGCAAACACAATGTAGAGGTCCTCCAGAAGACCACTTCTTATTGCAGGTTCTGTCGACGGCTGGAATGTGGGCTGCCCCATCGAATCCAGGTACTGGCGCATCTCACTCGTCATTACCCCATCTCTACGACCCGACTTGGAAACTTCTAGGCTCGCTGCAAACACGAATCGGTTGAGCTGGTCGTATTGGGAGATCCCTACATGGGTAAAAGTGTACTCATGCCCGAACGGCGATCTGAGTGAAGCGGTCTCGCCGGGTTTGAGCGTTACCTCCAGCTCCGTCTTATACACGTCTCCAATGAACGCCACGAAGTAGATCACCACAGCTGCGTGGACTATGTACCCACCGTAGCGGCGCCGATTCCGCGCCACGAGTCTGGCAAGCGCAACAGCATAGTTCTCGTTGTGCAGCCGGTGCCGTGCGGCCGTACCCTTCAAGAACTCCTGCAGTATCGTAGCGGCCACGAACGCTGAGAGCGCGACAGTCACAAGCGCATAGGCGTGTCTCACTCCGAGCAGCGCAGCCACCAAGGCTGCTCCGCCTCCCGTTGCCAATGGTGCAACGAACTGCCTTTTCAGATTGGCCGGAGATGCTTTGCGCCACGCTATGAGCGGCCCGACTCCGGTCAATGCGAGCAAAGCAAGCCCAATTGGTACGTTGACCTGGTTGAAGAAGGGAGGTCCAACAGTCACGCGCACGCCTCGAAACATCTCTGACACGACCGGGAACATCGTTCCCCAGAGCACTGTGAACGCCATGCCCACCAACAACAGATTGTTGAACAAGAACGTGGCTTCTCGGGAGACCATGCTCTCCAGTTTCGCCTCAGCCTCGAGCCGAGGCATTCTGGTCCACACCAGAGCCGTCAAACCCGCAACAAGGAGGATCAAGAACACCAGGAAGTAGTCGCCCACCGACGACTGCGCGAACGAATGCACGCTCGAAACGATGCCGCTTCTGGTTATGAAGGTACCGAAGATGCAAAGTACAAAGCTCAACATGATTAGAATCATGTTCCACTTCTTCAGCATGCCTCGTTTTTCCTGGATCATTACCGAATGCAGGAAGGCAGTCATCGTCAGCCAAGGCATCAGCGAGGCGTTTTCTACTGGGTCCCAGGCCCAATAGCCACCCCAGCCCAGTTCGACATAGGCCCACCACATCCCCAGCGTGATTCCAGCGGATAGGAATACCCACGAGACGATCGTCCACTTTCGTATAGCGTGCAGCCAACCGGTGTCCAGTCGGTTTGTGAGCAATGCCGCGACAGCAAACGCGAATGGTATGGTGATTCCCACGTAGCCGAAGAACAGCAGCGGCGGATGGAACACCATGCCGGGGTTTTGTAGCTGTGGATTGAGTCCCGCACCGTCGGGGGGGGTGAACTGCAAGCGCTCAAACGGGTTGGCGGCGAAGAGCGACACAACCACGAAAAAGAGTGTAACCACTGACGTTACTGCAGCCACGTACGGCATCAAGTGGTTGTATCGCCTTGGCGTCAACCATTGGGCAGCGGCTGAGAACGCACAAAGGACGAGAGCCCAGAACAACAGGCTTCCCGCCTGGCCGCCGTAGAATGCCGAAATCAGATACGGCGTCGGGAGGTTGCGGCTACTGTACTGGTATACGTACTGAACGTTGAAATCGTGGCGGAGCAGAGCGACCAACAAGCACAGAGATGCAACCGAGATTACCAGCAGGAGAGCATAGGGAGCGCGTCTTGCGCTCGCGAGCAAATCGGGATTACGGGAGCGAGCACCTAGTGCACCCACGAACGTGCCCCACGCTGCAAGCAGCAACGCGAGCCACAGAGACAGTTCGCCTAGAACCGTCACTTATTCATGCCGTCGGTTGAGCCTCGTAACGAGAGCCGCACTTTGCTAGAAGACTGGTTGCATGGAAAACCCCGTCCTTAGCCAAGCGACCCTCTACCACGACGTCTACATCCCCGTCGAAAGTGTCCGGTGGTAGCCCGCGATACACTACAGGATAGGTCTGACTGCCATCGGAAACATCGAAATAGACCGTCTGCGTCGCAACGTCGCGCCGTATTGTCCCAGCCACGACTCTGGCTCCCATACGAATACCCACGTTGTGAATCGAGGTGTCTGAGGAGACTCGCAAGGCAAGCTCAGCTGGGGTCACGAAATACACTCCAGTGTCCCGAACACCCGATACCATCAGATACCCGACGCTGGCAGTAATTAGAACGGCTCCTGCGACAAATTTGTGCCTAGGCTGCATCAATCCTCAGATCGCTTGGAAAACCCACGGAATCATTCTACCACGCCAGGAAACGACACACCATCCATCTTTTGAATACTAGAACTCCGAATAGGTAGGATCAAGAATTGTCAGAATCAGCCCAGTACAGGGCTGTGCCAACCGCTTTTTGCCATTCTACGTACTCACTATCTCGTGCTTCGCCCGGCTGGAACCATCGGTACTCGCGGCTTGCGGCGTATTCCTCCGGCGACTCCCAGACTCCCACGGCCAGGCCAGCCAATCCAGCTGCACCGAGCGCCGTGGTCTCTAGATGTTCGGGTCGTCCAACCGGAACACCCAGCACGTCGGCCTGGTATTGCATCAGCCAGTCATTCGCAACAGCCCCACCGTCCACTCGCAACTCACCTAGCTGCACGTTAGATGTAGCCTGCATTGCAGTCACTAAATCCTTAGTACTGTACGCCATCGACTCCAGCGCAGCACGAGCTAAATGGGCTCGTGTTGTACCGCGGGTCAGTCCGACCAGAGTCCCTCGAGCACGTGGTTCCCAGAATGGTGCCCCCAGACCCACAAAGGCGGGCACGAGATAGACGCCTCCGTTATCGGGCACACTTTCGGCCAAAACTTTCGTGTCCGATGCGTGCTCTACGATTCTAAGTTCGTCTCTGAGCCACTGCACCGCAGCTCCGGCAATGAAGACTGCTCCCTCGAGCGCGTAACACGGCTGGCCAGCAGAATCACAGGCAATTGTCGTCAGCACGCCGGATTCACTTGCCTCACTTCTCTCAGACCCGATGTTTTCGAGCAGGAAGGCACCAGTGCCGTATGTGCACTTGGCTAAACCTGGGAACCAGCAAGCGTGACCGAACAGGGCGGCTTGTTGATCACCCGCTATTCCAGCGATAGGGATCTCCGCGCCAAAAAACTCGGAATCGGCTTGCCCAACTACTTCGCTGGAAAAGCGGACCTCTGGCAGGCATTGTCGCGGCACCCCAAACAAGTCAAAAAGATCTTCATCCCATCCGCGCGACTCGATGTTGTACAACAGAGTGCGCGATGCATTTGTGTGGTCGGTGACGAAAGCCCGGCCTTTCGTGAGTCGGTGAATTAGCCAGCTGTCAATCGTCCCGAACGACACCTCACCCTTTTCCGCACGACCGCGAAGCCCGGGTATGCTCTCCAGCAGCCACTGAATCTTGGAACCCGAGAAGTACGGATCCCAGACGAGGCCTGTGCGCGTCCTCAGGTAATCGGCTCCGTACTGCTCACGCAATTCGCTACACCGATTCGTTGTCCGCCTATCCTGCCAGACAATTCCCCGATGCAGCGGAGTGCCGGTTTCCCTCTCCCAGACCACCACCGTCTCCCTCTGGTTGGTAATGCCGATGGCATTCGGAAGATGTCCCGCCTGTTCGACGGCGTCGCGTGCGGCGCCAAGGGTCGCATTGATGATTTCTTCCGGATCGTGCTCCACCCAACCAGGCTGCGGATAGTACTGTGGAAATTCGCGGTATCCCCTGCCTGCTATCACACCATCGCGCGTCACGACCAATGCCGTTGAACCAGTCGTGCCCTGATCGAGTGCTAGTATAGAGGTCATCTAAGCCCCGGCATCAAGAGAACAGTGCGGCGATAGAGTCTGTGAACGGAGGAGCTATGACGCCGCGATCGGTGATAATGCCTTTGATATAAGAAGCGGGTGTAACGTCAAATGCAGGGTTGAACACGCGAGCGCCTGGCGCAGCATCTACCTCGCTTCCATCCCGCTCTTCGATTGGGATCGCACTCCCTGTCGGCGTCGAGAGGTCGATGGTACTTCGAGGTGCCGCAATGTAGAACGGGATATCGTGAGTTCTTGCGAGAATGGCGAGTCCGTACGTTCCGATCTTGTTTGCGGAGTCGCCATTTGCTGCAATACGATCCGCGCCGGTAATCACAATGTCTATCTGTCCATTCGCCAAAACCGTACCGGCCGCACCATCCACGATGCAGGTAACCGGAACACCTTCTTTTGCGAGCTCCCAACTGGTGAGTCGTGCACCCTGTCTGAGAGGCCGAGTCTCACAGGAGACGACAGCCACCGTCTTCCCCATTTCATGGGCCACATAGATTGGGGCAAGCGCAGTTCCTATGCCTCCTGTTGCCAAAGCACCCGCGTTACAATGCGTCATCACAGTTGCCCCGTCATCTAGGAGCTCGGCGCCAGCTTCGCCAATCGATCGGCACATCGCCGTATCTTCATCCCAAATACTCTGCGCTTCCGTGCGCAGCGATGCGACCACCGATTCTGAACCTGCACCGTCGTCAAACGCCCGGCTGGCTGCGCGACTCATCCTATCCAGAGCCCAGACCAGATTCACGGCTGTCGGTCGCGCATCCGCAAGCCTCGAGACAGCCTCTCTTAACCATTCGTGCGTCAAGTCCTCCTGTTCGGCCGCTGCCGCAGCCAAGCCCATTGCGGCGGAAATTCCAATCAACGGCGCACCTCGAACGCGCAGCGCTTTGATGGCCTCGATCATGTCGTCTATGGTGTGTGCTTCCCGGTAGACTTCCTGTTTTGGGAGCAAAGTCTGATCAAGATATTTGGCGGCCCCAGTATCGGTCCAGCCGATCCAATTAATTTCCATGAGATCAGAATCGTTTCAGTTGGTGGTTTCGGGAACGGTATCGATCTGAACTTCCGTGCTCAACGCTGCGTCGAGCACCACGCGGTCCAGTCCTGTGTAACTCAGTGCGGACCTGTCGAGCCTGAGCACATTCCAATATGCCCGTGCCGCTTGCTGCGGATGACCGGCAAAGTACGATGCTCGCCCCAGTGCCGTCCAAGCGGCAGTTATGGATGAATCAAGTCGAACGGCTTCCGTCAATTCCGAGACCGCCTCGTCAAATCGACCGAGGCTGAATAGAGCAGTACCGAGCCGAATTCGCGCTCGCGGATCCAGCGGATAGGCATCTACCGCCTCCCTAATACTCGGAAGCATCTGAAGAAGCTCCGTCAGCGTTGGAGGAGCGGGTTCACGCTGTGGTGGGGAAGTCACCTCCTGTGGGAGCACGCGCATTCCCACGCCTAGGGAGCCGAGGATTGCTACACTCACCAGTAGCGGAGTCCAGCTACCGAGCATCTCTCCCTTCAACCATGCGAGTTCAACCGCCGGTTCCACGGGTGCCTCATCAGAATCGCGACGCCGGTAGGTTCGATAAAAAAAGATCCCAATGGGTGGACCAACCAAAGCCGCAGCCGCGACACTCAGTATCGGCATCAACGAGAACCAACTGCTCGCGGGGAGAAACAACAGGCCACCGGTAGCATAGAGCGGAATCACCGCAACAAAACCCCGGACCGCCGCCGTGCGTTTGCTGGGTCCAAAATCGGGCCGCCCGGCAACGACGCTTCCGACCACCGCGCCAGCCACTCCGAACACACCCACGAGCACAACCAGCGCCCAGACGGAGAGGGCATCGGGAGACACTCCGCGCAAATAACCCACCACAGCAGCATATAACGTGCAGAAACCGCCAACCACGAGCCCAGCATCGGTGTCGAGCGGTAGACGCCTAGCCGAGGAATCACTTCCTACAAGCTTGTTCAGAACTTCGCTCATAAACACTTCATAGTTGTGACGCACAATACTTGCAGAATTTCGCGTCGGAATCGTGGCCTTCACTACTACACTCAGGACACGCCTGTGTCGATACAGGCAACCTGGTCGCAGCAGCAATCTCAACTGTAACGATACCTGTCGGGACGGCAATGATCCCGTATCCGAGGATCATCACTACGGAAGCAAGCGCTTTCCCCGCCACAGTGTGCGGAGCGATATCTCCGTATCCGACCGTGGTCATCGTCACAATCGCCCAGTAGATAGACTGAGGGATGCTAGTGAAGCCACGCTCTTCGCCCTCTATCAGATACATGATTGCGCCGATGATCAAGACCAATGTCAGCACTGTACCTAGGAAGACGACGATCTTGGTTGTGCTGGCACGGAGCGCGGCCCTCAGCATGCGAGCTTCACCCACGAAATGCGCGAGCTTCAACACGCGGAACACCCGTAACAGCCGCAACGCCCTGATCACAATTAGCGATTGCGAGCCAGCTACAACTAGGCTGAAATAGGTTGGCACGATCGCAAGCAAATCGACAACACCGAAGAAGCTGAGTGCATAGCGTAACGGCCTGCCGACCGACATCAACCTGAGCACATACTCTACTGTGAATAGAATCGTAAAGGCCCATTCTGCGGTTCGCAAAATGGGCCCGTAGAGGGCCGCTATCTCCGCGACGCTTTCGAGAAGCACGGCGACGATGCTGAGTAGAATGCAGACGAGGAGGACAACGTCGAATGTCTTTCCTGACGCTGTGTCCGCCTCGAAAATCACTTCATGAAGACTGTTTCTCCAATTCGGCTTCAACATCGTTGGCATCGCCGCCGGGTACTCACTGTGTATACGCGGACTCGATTACCACCGGATCCACCGGCACATCACCGTGCGGCCCATGGTTCCCAGTCTTCACACCGGCAATCGCCTCTACGACATCCATTCCCTCCACCACTCTGGCAAAGACGGCGTATCCAAAATCGCGCGCTCCATGATCGAGGAAATCGTTGTCCTTAAGGTTGATGAAGAACTGCGAGGTGGCGCTGTCTTTGACCTGGGTGCGCGCCATCGATAGTGTACCTCGAAGATTCTTCAGGCCGTTGTCGGCTTCATTCTTGATTGGCGGATTCGTAGCCTTTTCCTGCATTTGTGGATCGAAACCACCTCCCTGAATCATGAATCCAGGGATCACTCTATGAAAGATCGTTCCCGCGTAGAAACCGTCGTCCACGTATTGCAGAAAGTTCTCCACCGTCACGGGCGCCTGATCTGGATCGACTTCGATCTTGATGGTTCCATGTGAAGTCTCTAACACGACCATTAACTCGACTCCTCTGATAAAGAAACAGCACCAGGTGTTGTGTCAAAACGCGCGATAGTTCACGCCCTGATCATAGTGAGCAACATCTTGAATTTGGCCCGAGCCTGAACCGAGTGCGGAATGCCGGCGGGCAATAGCAGCACCTCGCCGTGAGACATGCTATGGGTCTCCTTTCCGACAGTAATGTCAGCTTCACCATCCACTACTTGCACGAGGGCATCGAAGGGTGCTGTATGCTCACTCAGCCCCTCACCCTGGTCAAACGCAAACAGTGTCACCGTGCCTTTTTCTTTCTTCACCAGAGTGTTGCTCACTACTGAACCTTGTTGGTAGTCCACCAGGTTTTTCAACGAAACAGGTGTGAGAACCGACGCCTTCTTATCTTCTCTTGTCATTTCACTGCACCCTCTGCCGAGATCCACAATACGTTCGAGCCTTTTTGCCGCATCGATGCTTTTTTCCGTGAGGCCAATGTCTGTGAAGATGGCCAAGTACCGGCATAACCGCTAGCCAACGGATACATAT
Source organism: Gemmatimonadota bacterium (assembly GCA_039589395.1). Taxonomy (GTDB): domain Bacteria; phylum Gemmatimonadota; class Gemmatimonadetes; order Gemmatimonadales; family GWC2-71-9; genus JBDGYW01. Next base: position 691 of record JBDHHK010000040.1, on the reverse strand, counting down.
CTGCCCCAAACAAAAAAACCGCGGGCAAGTTATCGCTTGCCCGCGAAAGCAACGTACACCAAGCGTTGTCTCAGTCCGCTTGGCGATGACACATCATACAATCGGAACTCTCTCGGCCCTCATGGTTTGCAGGAGTCTCCGTCACGCCCTCCATCGCTCCCGGGGCATGACACATCAGACAATCGTCGCGTCCAGCCAGGTCGTGCAAAATCAAAGCAGGATCGGTTGTTTGTAGTGGTGAATCGGCTCCGTGACACCACATGCATGTCTTGTTCGCACGGTCGGCATGACTCGGTGGAACCTCTGTCACAGCATCCATTGCTCCAACCTGATGACACATCAAACAGTCGTCACGGCCAGCTAGGTCATGTGGAACCGGCATAGGGCGAATCACCTGCGCGACGGTAGCGGTTACGACCAAGCCCAACAGCATTATCGATCCCCAAAACCCAGCTAAACGTCGTATATCCATCCGATTTACTCCTTGTTCGTTTGCTTATTCGGTCTTTGATCTTACACCACACCAATGAATCGTGCCAACTGCCTTGTCTCACTACCTCCAAGTACCATCAAATACGGAGATTAGATCCTCATCCTCCCTGACTGGCCATCAGTGTGCGGGCACTCTAACTTGTGGCTTCCCTAGGCAAATGGAGAAGCCTGGCCATGCTTTCCAGCAGACAGCGCAAGA
>JBDHHK010000039.1:0-24551 GCA_039589395.1 Gemmatimonadota bacterium | reverse complement strand
CGGTCACATCGAGCACGCTGGCGGCACCGATACCGAACTCGAATAGCTGCGCGAGCCCCGGTCGATCCAGCTGATTCTCCACCATTGCAGCGGTGGCCCACGGCGCACTGATCGACACCACTTCGTTTTGCTCGAGCAACTCCACGTACTCGGGTTCCTGCACGACGGCGATCACGTGCTTCCAACCCAGCTGTCGCGCTTGCAGCGCGCTGATCACATTTCGACCATCGTCCTCCGAGGCGGCAATCACCACATCGATGTTCTCAACGCCCACCTGCTCCAGCAGATCGCGCTTGGTGCCGTCTCCCTGGAAGATCGGTGTGCTGAACCGTTTCTCGAGCTGCTCGCACAGCTCTGCGTCTTCCTCGACGAAGGTGATTTGATGCTCGGCCGAGCGAAACATCATCCGGTACTCGTCCCTGGCCAGTAGGCGCTGCGCGATACTCTGCCCCTGGCGCTTGCCGCTGATGATCAATACTCGCATACGTCTCCTCCGCAATCTTGCGACCAGCACGCTGACCCATGTCACGAACGCGTGCGGGATTCGCCTGATCTCATCGCGATTGTCGGCGCGCGTTAGATAGATGGTCGCTCCAACCAGTGTAAGCGCTCCACCGAGCAAGAAGCTTCGTGCCTCTAATGCCGGCACGAACATCCATGTGGTAATGACCCCCAAGATCGGAATCAGCGGGAACCAGCGGGCTTGGAATGGGCGACGCAGGTTCCGCATTTTCCGGTGCAGCGGGATCACCGAATAGTTGATGATGCCGAGCCCCATCAAGTAGCCAAAGTCGCTGAGCGATGCAACAAACCTGACTATTCCCGACGAACTGAATACGACCACAATCGCCGCACAAACGAACAGCGCTAAATCGGGAATCTGGTTTCTGGGGTGCAGGCGTGCGAAAAACTTCGGAAAGTGTCCATCACGGCCGAGCGCAAATAGAATCCTGGCACTGGCACCGAGGGTTACACTGAACGCCGAGAGGCTCGCCATGATTGTGGCGATAATCCCAAACCAACGTCCCCAGCCGCCCATCACCCGCTCGGCGAAGAATATGAACGGCACCTCGCTCTCGGCGAGTTCCGTGTGGTTGACGACGGCCATCATCACCGCGACCACCAGGACGTAGATCGCAGTGCTGATTCCGAGCGTTATCAGGATCGCTCGTGGGACTGTCTTGCCGGGCTCAATTATCTCCTCGGAGGCGTTGGATATCAGTTCGAATCCAACGTAGGAGATGTAGATCAGCGCCATAGCCGGTACAAACGGTCCCCACCCCATCGGCGCCATCGGTTCCAGGTTGGCGGGCTCGATGTCTGTGAAGCCGAGTAGTGCCACACCCACAAGAATCGCCAGCTCCACGAGGTTCATCACCGTGATGATGATGATCGCCTCTTTCATGCTTCGGTAGTTGACCGCCGTGAACACGATCGTTGTGGCGAGGGCGATCAGCGCGATGCCGACTTCCGGGAAGAAGTACGCGCGAATCGTCATCGCGAAAATCAGCGCGTACATGGAACAGGCCAGCGTGTTACCGATCCAGAAGAACCAACCGGTGAAGAAAGCAACCGGCCGACTCATAGTGCGGCTGGTAAAGGAGTAGCCACCGCCGGCGAGCGGGATCGCCGCGCCCAGCTCGCTGTAGTTGAGCGCGGTGAACACCGTCATGAGGCCCATCACCAGGTAGACCAGCACACCCAATGGACCGATCATGTGAGCCAGCTCGCCCGGCAAGGCAAAGATACCCGGGCCCATCGTGGCGCCGATGCCGATCATCACCGCCATGAACAGACCGAGGTTGCGCCTGAATGTGACCTCTTTAGCCAAGCCTCGAGGGCTCCGTCGTTACGTCAATCGTAAACACAGGGAACGGAATCTACGCGCAGGTACGTTGGTCGCCAGAGAGAATCTGGGGCGGCATTGGAGAATCTATGAAACTTCAACTATTCTTTGGCCAGGGTGGGTACCGTTTGCCAGCCTGTGGGAGCTAGGTGGAGACGCTGTCGTAACCTCTGGAAGGAGCCTGTGAATGAAACGTCTCGTGATTGGCCTTGCCATGATTCTGGCAGGGAAGCTGATGGCAATATGACCGCAGCGCTGCGCACCTCGAGCATGTTCGGGGTGTTCGCGATGACGACTGAGATGTGGACGCATGCTCTTACCGAGGGTCGGGTTGCGGAGTTGTTGTGGAATGATGAAGTGCTCGAGGGTGCCGGCTTCATCGACTGGTATTCGTTCGACCACCCACAGCTAGGGAGAGTGCAACTGGGAGGCTGGGATCGCTGGTCGACGTCCAACCCTCCGGAAAGACTGATTGCCGGAGAGTTGGACCGAAACAACCAGTGGGAATTGACGTTTGTTGCGAAGCTACCGCAGGTAGTCTTCTTGGAAACGTCGGTCACGGTGGTGAACGGCGAGCCGGCAGTGTTCGACGTCCGCGCGACGGTTGCCAACACCGGCTGGATGCCAACGGCTACGGCATACGCTCATGAAAATCTAGAAATTGCGAAACCGGTGACGGTATCCGCGACCCTAACGGGTGCCGAGTTGGCCGAAGGCCAGGTGTTCCGCCGGTCGCTGGGGAACTTGCCGGGCAACCGTGACGGGCAGATGCCACAGAGGGAAGTAAGCTGGCGCGTCCGAGTCACGGATACTTCAGAATCGGCAAGCGTCTCCTTGGAGGTGTGGTCTGAAAAGGCGGGGGTGCAGAGGGTTCGCTGCGAGTTGTCAACGAGTGGTTGATAAACGCTCCACTGTCACAGTGTTCGTGAAATGACGAAAATAGTACGGTGCGACCTCGAATGACGAGGTCACCGTAGCTTGGAATGAACTACTGGGACTGGTCGGGGCACCGGCGATGTTGTGCCAAGCACGTGAGTCGCCGGACAACGTCATGAAGTTCGCCTCGAAACTCCCTCGCCCCGATTGAGCTGCTGCCTGGGTGTATCGGTAGTATCCCTCCGCCGATGTCGAGATCGGGCCTATTGCCCAGACGCCGTCGACGAACGCAGAAAAATGGCCACCGAGTAACACCGGCTCCATATACAGATCGAGTTTTACGTCCACCTCCCCGAGGTATACACCCCCGCTGTCCAACGCCCCGGTGACCCTGTACAGTCCTTCGCGTTCGTCTTCCTGCCGGTCTATCACTTTGAGGAAACGTTGGGTCGTCAAAACACTTCCGAACACACCGATGCCGCCCTCCAGGTGGTTGATGAAGCCACGTCCGTTGAGCGGATTGCTGAACGATCGCACGAAGTCGTAGTAGTTCGTGTCGGCCACGGCAACGGTCAGGTTCATGTAGCTGCCTGGCTTGAACACGGCTTCGCCCTCGTCCTTGTCTTCGAACGTCTGCAGATCCCCGGCGAATACCAAACTCATCGTGTCGGCAGCCAACCTGAAATAGGTGCCACCGTATCCGTCCGGAGCGCGTGCGGGATCGCTAGACAACTCTACGTCCAATGCTCTGGCGAGAATTGGATCCACGTCGATCCAGACGGAGTCGGCCCCGTACCTCAATGTGAGGCTCTCGCCCCGTTCTTCGCGGGTGAAAATGTCAATTGATCGCGCCCCTGGGATCACCGTCAATCCACGCACGATCTCTCCGTTCAGTGCCTCAACCCTCAACGCGACGCTGTCCCCTGGGGAGAGATCACAGAATTCGCTGGTGGAGTACACGCCGCTCGGTACCCAACCGAGGTCGCCGAGGTTCACCGGTGGCCGTTCGTACAACTGCACCATCGGCCGAGGGCAGTTACCGGATCCACTATAGGTGAGCGCCACGTAAGCGTCTTCGATGGGAGTTCCTTCCCCTGCAGGAGCTGGAGGTACCAGCCCGGGCGAATAGTGAAGTGAAGAACGCCCGGTGAGAGACTCTTCGAGTATCACGAACTGAGTCGGCTCACCAACATTGATCACACTATGCACCACGACCACAGGTGTAGCTGCGGGGATCGTGACCTCCTCGAGTTCGCACGCTGATACGAGCAGGCACACGACCAGCGTCCCCAAAATGCTTCGTGCGCTCACCATTTGAACTCGACTCCGAACGTGGGAAAGAGCGGAACTTGCGTGGCGCCCGACCTGGTTGCTGGAAGTGTGTCGTATTCAAAGACATACATGAACACGTTCTTTCTATTGTACGCGTTCGCAACTTGGAAGTAGGGATTCCAAAGCAGGCCCCACTTCTCAAACTCCCAGCGCAGCCCAAGGTCCAGTCGTGAATAATTGGGGAAACGCTCAGCATTGATGGGTGCAGCGATTGGCTCCGTATCGCCGCTCTCGAACGCATGCCTCGACAGCTGATACGTCCTATGGGACCATTCGCCATTAAATCCGGTGTATGGCAGCGGAGATCCAAATCCCCAGCGAAGTCCGAACTCACTGCCGAGCGGTCCGGGCGCGCGTAACACCAGGTTGATGGTGTGGCGTCTATCGTGCGCGGGAGCAAACCGGTCTCTGCCGGCCCGACGCTCGGTCTTGTTGTAACCGTAGCTGATCCACCCCTTGACGGGTCCGCTGTGCTGGCGCAGCAGAACGTCGAACCCCCACGATTCTCCCTGCATCAATCGGTACTGGTTGCCAACGTCTCGCATGCTCTGAGCGCTGTTGGGTATTACGAGGTTCCGGAACGTCTTGCGGTAGGCCTCCACATTTATCTGCGACGAGCGGCCGAACCATTGTTCGTAACCCACAACGGCATGATCTGAGTGGGCCACCGGAACGTGTTCGTTTGCTCCGACCCAGAACTCGTAGACGGTCACGGGGAGCTCCTGATCTCGGAGCGAGTGGACCGCCTGATGGTACCGTCCCATTGAACCTATCACAGCTTTGTCACGCGTAAGAAAGAATTTGAAAGAGGCGCGTGGAGCGACACCCGTAAACCTGGCTGCCGGCACATGCTCCACTCGAACTCCGGAGCGCACCTTGAAGCGTGAAGACAGATCCCATTGATCGTCGGCATATAGAGACCAGACCGTAGGATGGTAGTCGTTGTTGAACAGCGGCATCATACCGCCGTAGTTGCCGGGTTGCCCACCGAACTCGAATATCGGCGACACCAGATCATAGGTCATGTCGTACTGCTCGACGCCGGCGCCGACGTGTAGCTGGTGAGAACTCAAGGGGACCAGCGTGATGTTTGAACTCGCCGAAAGCAGTCGCACGTTGTTGTCCCAACGGGCCATATCGGGCTCGATCCCAAATGTCGTGAAGAAGTCCGTCACGCTGGCTCTGGCTTCGATCACTCCCTTGGGAAGCGGCCAGCGAAACGCTAGGCCGGCGAGTCGGTTCCCCCAGTTGAAGACCATGTCTATCGGAGTCCGTGGTTCAACGGTGGTTTCTTCGTCGTCGGGCGCGTTCACTTCGTTTACGGTCAAATCGTCCCGTCCCCAATATCCCGTCAGGGCAATCGAACCACCGGATCCAATTGGGAGATGGAGCTTGGCAACGGCATCCGTGAAGTAGTATGGCATGGTATGGCGCGTGAACGCGGCGACGACCGCATCCGCATATGTGCGTCTTGCACCAACGAGAAACGAGGCCGGTCCCAACGGACCTTCCAGCAGTATTTTGCTCGACATCAGAGATACTTGCCCGCCGCCGTGCAGGCCGTCCCTACGGCCGTCCTTCAAAGAGATGTCCAGTACGCTGCTGAGGCGTCCCGGATACGAAGCGGGAAAACCGCCGGTGAAAAAATCCACGCGATCGACCGCATTGGCGTCGAAGGTGCTGAAGAACCCACCGAGGTGGGACGGATTGAAGACCGTAACTCCGTCCAACCGCACCAAGTTCTGATCACCCTCACCACCACGCACGTTGTAGGTGATTGAGTAGTCGTTCTTTGCTATTGTCCCGGGTAGGAGCTGTACGGCGCGGATAATGTCAGGCTCGAACATCCCGGGGATGTTCACTATATCGGCGGCCTGAATGGTGATCGCACTGATTACAGTGGTGCTGTCGAACCGAGACCGCCCCGGCGGTTCTGGAGCGTTTCCAAAGACAGTGACCGGTTCCAGCTCCAACACAGCCCGACCGAGGGCGATCGTCACGGTTTCCTGACTCGTTGTCAGCGAAAACGTATCCGTCACAAAGCCGGCTGCCTCGATAACGAGTTGCTCGGTTCCCGGTGGGATTTCTTCTAGAACGAACGACCCGAGTCTATCGGTGTTGGCACTGCCCCCGGAGTCGAGGCCGCGCACCAGAGCACCGATCACGGGCGTGCCATCATCATTCGCCATCACACGTCCCGACACTCGCCGCGTTTGTTGTGCCTCGATCACGTTTGCGTTTGAGATGTAGACAGAAAGTGCCAGTAGACAGATAGTTGCCCGCATTTTTGGGCTATTCGCCTCCGCGGTTTGTTGAATCACGGAAAAACCCTGTTTCGTGCCAACGAGGCTCAACCGTTATTCGATCCGGACCACTATGGAACGATCAACTGCGGTTGTTTATGACGGCGGTTTGAAGCGGTGCACACTGACCGACCTCGCACGCCCCTGGCGCGGTACTCGGTCCCGTGACAGCTTTGTTCTCAGCATTCCTCCGCTGCTTGATTCTGAGGAAGCCGGTGGTTTCCTCTATTACGTGATGCCTTATGTGTTCGGAGACACGTTGCACAAACGGATGGATCCAGATCAGGCGATGTCATTCGACAAGGTGACTGAAAAGACTCCGCAGGTGGCGTGTGTAAGTGAAATTGGAACCTGCGGCCGGCAGGGTACGTCGGGATTCATGGACAGGCGGGAATTCCTCAGGTGGAACGCCTTCATCGGCTCCGCTCTGGCATCAGGGACGTTCGCCGGGGGATTGATCGACCTCGCAGAAGCTCAGACGCCGACCGGGTCCGACAATCTGGGCGAGCGTATAGTGCGCGTGGGTTGCCCGGGGCACAACTGCGGTGGCAGATGCCTGCTGAAAGTGCACGTCAAGGACGGCGTCATCACTCGCATCGAGGGCGATGACCGCCCATCGGACACTTTGGCCGATCCTCAGCTACGACCCTGTGTCAGAGGACGCGCGTACCGCCGCAGACAATATCATCCCGACAGACTCAAGTATCCGATGAAGCGAACCGGCAGAAGGGGAACGGCCGAGTTCAAACGAATCACCTGGGACGAGGCGTTGGACACGGTGGCCGGTGAAATGGCCCGGATCAAATCCAACTACGGCAACTCGGCGTTGTTCATACCGTACGGCACGGGTAGCTACAGCAACACCAACGGCAGCCACGTGGCGCGCCGGTTGCTGAACCTCTATGGCGGGTGCTTGGGCTTTTACAACAGCTACTCCTGGGCATGTATCAGCCAGGCCACGCCCACGGTGTATGGCACCAGTAGCGTGGGCAGCCAGCGGCAGGATTGGCTCAACGCCAAAGTCATCATCATGTGGGGGTGGAATCCCACGGAAATGCGGGACGGCACCAACAGCGACTACTTCGTGCGGCTGGCTCGGGACCGCGGTGCCAAGGTCTATTGCATCGATCCGCGCATGAGTTTGAGCAGCGTCAACCTTGCGGACGAGTGGATTCCCATCCGGCCAGGCACCGACACGGCTTTGATGAGCGCCATGGCTTACGTGATGATCACCGAGAATCTCGTAGACCGCGATTTCATCGATCGATGCTGTGTTGGATTCGACTCAAGCCAGATGCCTGAGGGAGCGAAATCGGCGGAGACCTACGAAGAGTACATCCTAGGCACGCGTGACGGCGTCCCCAAAACACCCGAGTGGGCGGAACGGATCACGGCTGTCCCGAAGCACACCATCGTTCAGATTGCGCTCGACTATGCCACCAACAAACCAGGTGTGCTCTATCAGGGGTACGGGATGCAGCGGCGGGCCTACGGCGAGCAGTGTGTGAGGGGTGGTGCGGCTCTGTCGGCCATAACCGGCAACATCGGCATACCCGGTGGGTGGGCCAGCGGAATGGCAAACCAGGTGCCCGACGCACCGTTTTGGACGGCGTTCCCATCGGGCCGTAACCCTGTCAGAGCGCGGATCCCTTCGTTTCTCTGGACCGAGGCGGTTCTTCGCGGCAAGGAAATGACGGCGGAACACGGTGTGAGAGGCGTCGAGAAGCTGGACAACAATATCGAGTTGATCTACGCCGTCGCCTCCAACGTTCTGGTCAATCAACACTCCAATGTGAATCGATCCGTCAGTATTCTGGAAGACGAATCTCTGGTGAAGTTCATAGCGGTACAGGACAACTTCCTCACCCCGTCCGCTCGTTATGCCGACGTGCTACTCCCGGCGTGCACACAGTTCGAGACATACGGCGTCGAGGATGGTTGGAAGTACGGTGAGGAGGTGTTCCTGCAGCCTAAGATCGTGGATGCGCCGTTCGAAACCAGGAGCGATTATTGGATCTGTTCGCAGCTGGCCGAACGGCTGGGCATCCAAAAAGAATTCACGGAAGGCCGCGACGAGCGGCAGTGGGTGGAGTGGATTCTAGATCGCTACCGCCAGACTCGCTTTCCCGAACTACCTAGCTTGGAAGACCTCGAAGCCTCAAACAGCGGCGTCTACGTAAGGCCGGTGCGCGAACCTGCTGTGGGTTTGGCCGATTTCCGCAGAGACCCCGCGGCGAATCCGCTGCCTACTCCATCGGGCAAGATAGAGATCTTCTCCAAGAAACTTTATGACTTGCACGAGCCGGAAAAGATTCCGCCGGTGCCCAAGTATATCACGGAGTGGGAAAGTCCCTTCGGTCCCGAAGCTAACGAATATCCGTTGCAAGCGATCGGGCATCACTACATGCAGCGGGTGCATTCGACTCACGACAACGTGGACTGGCTCAACGAGGCGTTCCCTCAACGTGTGGCAATAAACGCCATCGACGCGGAGACCAGAGGAATTGAGAACGGTGACGAAGTGGAGGTCTTCAACAGTCGCGGCACCATTCGCCTTCCCTGTAGGGTCACACACCGAATCCTCCCGGGGGTTGTGGACATACCGCAGGGTGCGTGGTGGACGCCTGATGAGGCGGGCGTGGACCGGCGCGGATGCGTGAATGTGCTCACCTCGGAGCGCTGGACGCCCTATGCGTTCGGCAATGCACAACACACCATTATGGTCGAAGTGAAGAAGGCAGGCTGAACGATGGCGAAGCAGCTGGCTTTCTTCGTGAACTCCCACGCGTGCGGCGGGTGCAAAGCGTGTCAGGTTGCCTGCAAAGACAAACACGATCTGCCGGTCGGACTCCGCTGGCGCCGAGTATACGAGGTCACGGGTGGAGGGTGGCAACAAGATGGTGCTGCGTGGTTATCCACCGTATTTGCTTACAACGTTTCCCTTTCCTGCAATCACTGCGAGAATCCGGTCTGCGTCTCGGCCTGTCCGACGCGAGCCCATCACAAGGGTGAAGACGGCATTGTCTTCATCGATTCCAGCAAATGCATTGGGTGTCAGTACTGTGCCTGGGTCTGCCCGTACGGTGCACCACAGTATGACGAAGAAGCCGGCGTGATGACCAAATGTGATCTTTGCTCCGACGAACTCAAAGCCGGTGGCACGCCCGCCTGTGTATCGGCTTGTCCTATGAGGGCCTTGGAGTTCGGCGAGTTAGAGACGTTACGAGAGAAATACGGCAACGTTGCTGCAGTTCATCCTCTGCCTCCAGCCGAGACCACTCAACCATCGATCGTTTTCAAACCTCACAAACACGCGGTCCGCGCAGAAACCGAAGACGCGAGGATTGGCAACTTGGAGGAGGTGTAATGCCCGGCTGGCCGCTCCTCCTGTTTTCGTTGACCGTTCAGGCATGCGTTGGCGCAATGGTATGGATAGAGCTCCTGCAACTGTCGGTTGCTTCTCGGGGACGGGTCGTCCTACAGGCCCCGGCCCGCCTGACCTTGATGTGGGGAATCACTATTGGTTTTGTTGCGGCCGTTTTGATTTCGCTCTTGCATCTCGGCAGTCCGATCAAAGCGGTCTTTGCGATGAACAATCTTGGGACATCGTGGCTTAGCCGAGAGGTTCTGTTGATGTGTCTGTTTGGGAGCGGCATCACGGTTGCAACGGTGATGCGGTGGCGAGGATGGGGCTCGGAGACTTCCCGCAACATCGTCAGTAGGATTTCGGCTGTGCTGGGCCTGGCCCTGGTGTATGCCATGGCAAGGCTCTATATGCTCCCTACCACGCCGATCTGGAACACGGCGGCAACGCCGATCTTTTTCTTTGCGAGCTGTCTGATATTGGGCGGTATCGTGGTTTTGGTACGCCTCCAAAACACGAGGAGTGTCTCGCCATCTCAAGGCACCGCCCGGGTGATCATCGTGTGGGCTTTGGTGATCTGTATGGGTGTTGAGATCGTCTTGACTCCATTCCTGGCTGGCATTTTGTATGACCATCCCATGGTCGTCCACGGTGATGGCCTCGCCACATTGAACATGCTTTTGGGGCTCCGGGTGCTGAGTGTCGCTGTCGCTCTGGGGTTTTTGATCAGCTTCCTTGTCAGGTCTGATCAGCGTCCTAACCGATGGATGCCCGCAATCTTCGTGCTGGTTCTCTTTGCTGAGATTCTGGGACGCTACACCTTCTACGCTTATTACTACCGCATCGGTGTTTGAGGACGTTTTCTGCCTCGTTTGCCATCAATGAGTCAATGAGCGACACCGGAAACCGCGCCGGCCATCAGCCGTTCGATGAAACAGCAAATGACTTTCGAGCAGGGGCATCGGTGCTTTTCTGGCTGAGCGATGCCTACCTGAACGCCCCTCGGGCAGAGGCGATTGAAGCGCTGCTGTCGGGGAGTCCACTCGATTCTTGGCCGCTTGACCGCTCACACCCGGATACGATTGTCGGGCTCGAGCGATTGGAGCGGTTCTGCGCCGACTGGACGCCCGATCGATTGTCTATCGTGGAAGCTGATTACACGCGCCTGTTCATCGGAGTGGAAAGGACTCTGGCGCCACCCTACGAGTCGGTGTACTTGAGCGAGGAGCACATCCTGTTCGAGAAGGAAACCCTCGCCGTTCGGAAATGGTATGGGGAATACGGACTACAGGTACCGCAGTTGCACATCTTGCCGGACGATCATATCGGGTATGAGCTCTTTTTCCTTGCGCGACTGAAGAATCGTGTAGCATCTCTGCTGGATGGCGGGGAGACGGAGGCTGCCGTTGCTGTGAGAAACGACAGCCGCCGTTTTGTCGATGTCCACCTGCGTCGATGGGTAGGTGTGTTCGTGAGCCTCGTCTTGGAGCATTCGCAAACGGACTTCTACGCTGCGATCGGTCTATTGACGAGGTCCGTTGTGGAGCAGGGCCGGTAGCCAAACAAGTCGTGCTTGCGGCCGCCCAGTTTCAGTGCGAATACCCCGTTTCCACGATATGCCAGAAGAACTCGTGGTACTTGTCCACGATCTCTTTCATTGCTCCTTTGCTGTACTCGGTCAAGAATTCCTGAGCCCTCGCCGGGTCTTCCCGATAGAGTTCGAGCGCCCTCGCTTCAATCTCCGCCTCTTCACTCAGGAACCGCTGCTCGAGCGGATCACGCCAGGCCCTGAGCTCATCCGTGAAGTGCTTGAACCTGAGGTGCATCACATTGAAGACCGATCGCACTGCCCAATATGCCGAGTTGGGCTGGTATGCGTCGCGGTTGTACGTCGAGTACAGTGGTGAGATCTCGCTCACTCCCGTATAGACGGGTGTATATGTGCTCACGTATTGATTGCATACGTAGAACCAGTATTTCCCTCCTATCCAGTCCGGGAGCCAGTCACGAACCTGTCCGACGAACCCGTATCCGCCGGTAGACCGTGCGACCTGCCGGTTGTGCGGGATATCGAGGAGAGAGCGCCAGTCGGCACTCGGGAAAGGCGTAGTCAGCGGACTCTTCTTGAAGCCTCCGGAGCCATCTGGCACTAACCAATCCTGGTCCGCGGTGTTGTCGTATACTGTTCCCTCAAACACCGAACGCTGGAAGGTCATGATGTCCCGTACCGATACCAGCGTGTCCGGCTTCGCCGATAACGGCAGGTACGAGGTCGGGAACCGACGGGTGTGATACGGATCGTAGGGGTCGGTCGGTCCCATATCGAGGCCCCGCGCATTTGCGTTCTTCCAACTCGGCGCAAACGTGCTATAGAAGTGCCACATGCGTGACATCTGCCCGTCGCTCGGATAGTCGGCGTACGCGTCGTGGAAATTGAACGGCTCACCGCTCGTCGGGTCGTACCATCCCATGTCGATCGCGGCCTGTTTGTAGTTTGCCGAACCCAAGAACCATTCGGGATCGGAGAGGTCTATGTCGCGAATGAGGTGCGTGTTCGTCAGCACGATGACATGATCGTCCGGAATGCGTTGCGCAACCCAGACGGCGCCCGGAGTACCACTATCGCGTTTCCAGTTGTGGACGGGTACGCTCGCGACCTCGAGGAGCCACACCTGGGTGGGGTCGGTGATCATTAACCCCTCACTCGCCATGCCCACCGACGTGAGAAAACCGTAATCCTCGAGCAGTGAGCCAATCAGCTGCACCGCATCATATGCTGTCGAACACCGCTGTAGTGCAAACAGCTGTGCTTGTTCGATCGTCATGATCTGCTCGCCCGTGTTGGCAAACTCAGCGAGTTCGGACCTCTGATAGAGCGTTGACTCGACAATCATCAGCTGGTGCTCATTCATCTGCGGATAGCCGGTGTGCAGATACGCAAATGTGTGTGGTACCTGGGGGATCTCCCCGATGACCGTTCCTCTGTCTTCGTAGGTGCTGCCGTCTGGCACGTCTTGGAGGCCGTAATACACCGGTGCCATCGAGCCTTCGGGCCAGTCCCTAGCGGGCACGACGTGGAGGCGGCTGTTGGTGCAGCAGCCGTCGTGCGATGCAATGACGGAACCGTCTGTTGAGGCAAGCCTTCCGACCGCAATGGACGTGCAGTGGTCGTCGCAGATCTGTCCGGCGGCGGGAACTGCGACAGAAAAGGCCAGAACCGTTACGCATCCTGCAAGCAGCCTCTTTTTCATGCTGACATCCTCCGTTGCTTGTTGCCAAAATCCCTCAGACAATAGGCTCACTTGCATGGATCTTGTCAAATTGGGTGCGGTTGAATTGGCAGCACGTGTTTCTTTCAAAACGCAATTGCGCCAATTGCGTCCTACGTGACGCTCCTACTCTCTTCGAGTCGCTTGGCTTCCCTGAATCCCACCAGTCGCTCTCCTGCCTCGTCCCAGAGGGCGAGTCCCAGCAGCCGGAAGGAGTCCAATAAGGTGACACGAGTGGCGTTCCGCAGTTCCGGAACCGCTGCCATGGCCTCCTGGAGCCGATAGTTGGGAATCCGCACGCTCAAGTGGTGAACGTGGTGGATACCGATGTTGGCGGTGAGCCACTGCAGTGGCCTCGGAAGTACCAGGTGGGAACTTCCCTGCAGAGCCGCGTCGAAGTAGTTCCAGTTCTGAGTTCGGCGCCAGTAGGTGTTCTCGAACTGGTGTTGTACATAGAACAGCCAGACTCCGGCGGCGCAGGTGAAGAGTGCGATGGGGCCGTGTACCAGAAGGAAGTCTGTTGGACCGATCGTAAGTACAAAAACGGTTACGACGGCCGCCAAAGCCAGATTCGTTTTCCAAACACTTGTCCACGCCTGCTTCCAGTTTCGTGGAACGTTCCAGGGAAACCTATGGAACACGACGAAGTGGAAGACTGCACCGACCCCGAGAAGGATCAGCGGATTTCGGTAGACGCGATACGCCAGTCGTCCCCAACTCGACCTAGCGAAATACTCCTGCAACGTCAGCGTATCGATATCCCCGAACCCCCTTTTATCCAGATCTCCCGAATGGGCATGATGGTAGGCGTGTGTCTTTCGCCAGTACTCATAGGGGATGAGAGTCAGCACCCCGATTACAAAACCCAGAGTATTTCTGGCCCGCTTGGATTTGAAGAACGAACCGTGACCGCAGTCATGTTGGATCATGAAGAGCCGCATGAGAAAGCCAGTCGCTCCCAGGGCGAAGATCAGGGTAAACCAATAGCTGATGTCCAAGGCCCAGTAGGCCAGTGCCCAGAACCCCAAGAAAGGCACAGCCGACCAAAAGAGCTGAATCAAGCTTCTCCTTGCATCAGCGCCGAAGAAGGGGGAAAGGGTCTTGGTCCAATAGGCCGCCGTGGCCTTATCTGGGGCAACCACCACTACGGGAACTCTCCATCTCGATGTTGCTTTGATATTTGCGGCCCTCGGCCACCATGTGGACCGGGCCTCGCCAACATTACTATAGGAGAGCCCTGTGGTTTAGGGAAGTCGCGCCGGAGCTTCTCGTGACTACTGGGTGCGACCGCCTCGATTGTTTTCGAGCTAACTTTAGAAGAAGACGCAGATCGCGCATTTGGGGGAGGACCTCATGGATCGACCGACATTTCCCAACGAATCAGCGGCGTATCGGGCAGCCCGGAATGAGTTGCTGAACGCCGAGGCAGAATTGCGACAGAAAATCGAAGCGGTGGCGTCGCTTCGCAGAAGCCTACCGCTGGGTGGGCAGGTAAGAGACGACTATCTCTTCGATCAGATAGGCTTGGATGGCGAAGTGGAACAGGTTCGGTTGAGCGGACTATTCGCGCCTGGCAAAGACAGTCTGTTCCTCTACGGGTTCATGTTTGGTCCGAACATGGAACTCGCATGCCCCCTTTGCACCTCGATTCTGGACGGTCTCAACGGTAACGCTGTAGACATATCACAACGCGTCAACGTGGCCGTGGTGGCCAGGTCACCCATCGAACGCATTCACGAATTCGCACTCAGTCGCGGGTGGACCAAACTGCGCCTCCTTTCGTCTGCGAACAACTCTTACCAGTCGGATTATTTCGCAGAAGATGCCGACGGAAATCAGTGGCCGATGGCGAACGTCTTCGTCAGACGCGAAGGCACAATACACCACTTCTGGGGATCGGAACTCCTGTTTGAGAAGTTCGATGGAGGCGATATGCGCCACATCGATATGCTGTGGCCACTGTGGAACATATTCGACCTCACGCCCGAAGGACGCGGAGACAAATGGTACCCTGCACTTACCTACGATGATTGAGCCCGCTCGCTGAGAGGTACTTCAGCGCCCATTTTGCTCAACCAGCTGGCCCCACGTCTCCTCGAGGCGTCAGCCTGACTACCCAACAAGATGCGCCGACTCGGCTTGCCGGGCTTCCCTGAATAGCAGGCTCACTTCGTCCCAGTTCACCACGTTCCACCATGCAGAGATGTACTCGGGCCGTCGGTTCTGGTACTTCAAGTAGTAGGCATGTTCCCAAACGTCGAGGCCGAGTATGGGCGTCTTCCCTTCCATAACAGGGGAATCCTGATTCGCGGTGGAGCTGAGTTGTAGTGCACCACCGCTGTCTACGGTCAACCATGCCCAGCCTGAACCGAACCGTGTTGCCGCCGCCGTAGTAAGCAAATCCTTAAAACCATCGAAGCTGCCAAAGGCTTGCGAGATCGCGTCCGCCAGATCGGCTGTTGGCTCTCCACCTTTGTTCGGAGCCATTATGCGCCAGAAAAGCGAGTGGTTCAGGTGCCCACCTCCGTGGTTGATGACCGCTTGCCGGATCGTACCTGGAAGATTGGTGTGGTCGGCAAGCAGATCCTCCAATGCTCTTTCGGCGAGGTCGGTGTGCCCATCGAGCGCCTTGTTGAGATTCGCCACGTACGCAGCGTGGTGTTTGGAATGGTGAATCTCCATGGTACGGGCATCTATGTACGGCTCTAAAGCGTCATACGGATATGGTAGGTCGTTCAGGTTGGCAAACATGAGGCTCCTCCTCCAGTGCTGGACCCATAGTAGGACAGGTATTTTAGTAGCGTAACGAAACTAACCGAGCTTCAGCGTCGTTGTCAAGATAGTTGCGACACGCTATTACATCGGGACAAAACACTCTTCCGTCTCTGTGCTAACAAACACTGAGGCGATCGTTGCGACTACCATTGGCTTGACGCGGGGATTGGGATTCGGCCGAGATTTCGCAGTCCAGGGCCGTTGGTTCATCGGGAACTCCGAGGGCCACCGTATATGCAGCCGTTGAAGGATCCGCTCTCCAGGTTTGATAGCGTTTCCAAACTACCTTGACAACTGAAAACGCCTAAATATAGTTTCTAAACGCTATCACTTGAGGCTGTCAGGTCCTTTTCTTTTCCTGCTCAGAATGGACTGCAGGCCGGCCCGACAGTGATTTGCCCTTACGTGAGGTACTGTGATGACACACATAATCGCAAAGCCATGCATCGATGTGAAGGATCGGGGTTGTGTCGACGTCTGCCCGGTCGACTGTATCTACGAAGGGCCCGACCAGCTCTACATCAGCCCGGACGAATGCATCGACTGCGGGGCTTGCATTCCCGAGTGTCCGGTCGAAGCGATTTTCCCTGAAGATGAGGTGCCAAAGGAATGGCAGGCCTTCATCCACAAGAACTACCGGTATTTCGAGGGTGGGGAGCAACGGGAGGTCGCGAAAGGACGTGGCGACAATTGACCGGGATGCGGCAACGGAGCTAGCTGAGACATGAAAACCAGCCGATACGATCCTGCCCAGGTTCAGCCCATGCGCGAGGAGCTCACTCAACTGGGTTTCGAAGAGCTGTTGACCCCCGACGCGGTAGACCGACGGATTTCAGATTCCCGGGGAACCTTGCTCGTGGTGGTGAACTCGGTATGCGGCTGCGCCGCCGCCGCTGCTAGACCGGGCGTTCGACTCGCCCTAGGTAACCACGCGACCCCGGACCACCTCGCTACGGTGTTTGCCGGAATGGAATTAGATGCGGTAGATCGAGTTCGCACTTACCTGAAAGGCTATCCCCCCACATCGCCACAGATTGTGCTATTCAAGGACGGCCGGGTGGAGTTTGTGCTACAGCGGCATGACCTCGAGGGGCGATCGGCGGCGGCGATAGCGACTGATCTTAGAACCGCATTCGATTTGTGCTGCTGAACCGTGGTTCCACCTAGCCTCGGCACGCTACCAGAAGACGGGCCGAACGGGAAACCTGGTCTCGGCAGATTCCCAGACTGAGACGCACAGGAGGGCATACACGGATGAGTTCATCTATAACGCCACCCAAGACGGCCGCTGGTCCTCGATTTCCTCTATCCGACGTCCCGCCGAAACCCCTGGGCTCAGTTGGATAACCGCAGGAGAGCAACACATGAAAGCGACACTCAGCGATTTGCCATATGAGTATGACGCACTGGAACCGTACATCGATACCCGCACGATAATGAATCGCAGCGGGTTGCGACTGTGAAGGTGGCTGGGTCCGTCTGAACCCTAGACCGACACAGTCAAGCAATCGCCGCTAATCTACGGCTCAGCGACTCCACGATGAGCGCTACAAGCGGACGGAGGACACGCATCGTCGTACTCGGCGGTGGGTTCGCGGGCGCCTACTGCGCTCAGGCGCTGCAGCGTCGACTCCGCAGCCGCAGCCGGAGCGCCGCTTTGAGACGAGGATGCGGCGCACCACCAGCTGAAAAGGCAGGATAAAAGACCTCAGCTCGAGCGTTCCGGTTACCCTAGTCGTTCTCCTTGGCGGTCCAGATCGCGAAAACTAAGAGCGTGATGACACTGAATGTACACTCAGATGGTTGTCACAATAGTTGCGAAACGCTATTATATTTGCATGAAAACAGCTAACGGAGAAACCGCGCAAGCGATCGCTGACATGATCGTCAAGCTTGGGCGGGTGACGCACGAATACGTGGCCGGTCTTTCGCCCGCGCAGTGGACGGTACTTCGCTATCTCTCCCGAGCAAATCGCTTTTCTCGCACCACTTCCGCATTCGCAGAGTTCCATGCGACAACACGCGGAACGGCTTCTCAGACCGTGAAGAGCCTAGTTGCGAAGGGCTATGTGGCAAAGACTCGGTCGGGCAGAGACGGCAGATCATCTATTCTAGACCTCACAGAAGCAGGCCGGAACATCCTTTCAGAGGACCCGTGTAGGGCACTGACGGATGCAGCTGCGGAGTTGCCAGCCCGCACGCGGGGCCATGCCGCCAAAGGTCTCAGACAGATCCTCGGAGCGTTAGAAGCGAGAGAGGGAATGACCGCGTTCGGGACATGCGTTGACTGTGCCTACTTGGACGGCTCGGCGTGCAGCGACGAGGCCGCGAGCGAGTTCACTTGTTCGCTGAGAAACGAGGTTCTGGACTTCGCGGAAGTCACGCAGATTTGTGTCGATTTCAGATCGAGACAGTCGTCGGCTGGAGGCTGATTAGGGCTCACTCCCGAGAACTGCAGGTCTTCTGGCAAGGAGGCGGGCATGATGCTCGCTAGCAGCGAGACACTCAAACCAACTCTCTCGTAACGTTCTCCAGATCTCCTAGATCGAAGCGAACCAATGCCAGTTCGCTACCATCATGTGCTCCGTTTAGTGCAAGGGTTCTGCCGATGCGCTGGCGCCACATGCCCGTCATCCTAGTGGATTCGTGCACGTGCCCGTGCAGAGTCAGTAGCGGCTGGCGCTCTTCTATCAACCGCATAATGGCGATGCTGCCTACGTGCACGTCGACCGGGACATGATCGACCATTTGTCCATCCAGAGCCGCACGATCGAGCGCGGTCTTGTACGGCGGGGAGTGGAAAAGAAAAACGGCCTTGTCGAGATCTGAATCACCGACGAGATCATTCAAATCAGCGGAAATGGTCGCCCAACTTCGAACGTGCTCGGACACGGGGAAAGTCACGACGCCTTCATAGGGGGGAACGCAGCCCGGATCAACATAGCGTGACACATCGTAACGCTCCCAATCCTTCAGCCAAAAGGGCGTCGGGGGTATGTACGCGTACCCAAAAACCTCATACTCACCCAGCTTGTGTCGGTTGTTGTGCGCATATACCAAAATGCCCGTATCGGAAGCATCTACGACTGCCTCCTCCTCGGACCGTGGATCGTCATTCCCCAAAATCAAGAAGACTGTCGGGTATGCCTCACCAAGTTCGTCTCGCAGCTTTTCCAGGCGCTTGATGAAGAAATCAGTCAGAAAGCTGCCTCCACCCCGGGCCGCGTATTCTCCACCACCAAAACCATGCGGCAAGATGTCACCGCCCACGAACACAGCTCGTGGGCGCTCGGTGGCGATTGCGGCGAACAGCTTCTCGTAGCGGTCCACCTTTCCATGGAGGTCGGACACGAAAAGACAATGGTGTGCCATATGCCAGTTAGATCGCCCGCAAGTTGCGGCGTGCCAGCTCGCTGGTGTATTTGACGCCGAGTTCGCTGCTGTGCTCCGACACCCAGTCTGTCAGAGCGGTCGCGCCTGCCGGTTCTGATTCAACATACAGCAAACCGTCCATCAATCCACGTATTTCATCGCGGGTGATCACCACGTCACGCACCAATCTCCCAACCGCCAAACCCATGGAATACGCCGCTGCTGGTGACAGCGATTTGATTGGCCTCACATGACCTATCGCTCTGCCGATGGTGGTCACGAGTTCACGGTAGGTGAACGTCTCGGGACCGATCGTATCTATGGTCACGTTATCTGCATGTGCTCCATGTCTGATTGCTAGACGTGCCAGATCGTCGACATAGATCGGCTGCAACCGATAGTGACCGTCCCCGGGCACGCCGAATACCGGAAACCTCCTGAGCATCCAAGCGATGTTGTTGATAAGGATGTCTTCATTTCCGAACAACACCGTCGGCCTCAGGATCGCATATGAAGTGCCCGATTCCTCGAGGGCAAGCTCGATCTCTGCCTTGCCACGAAAGTATTCGAGAGGAGAATCGAGAGACGGATTGGTGATACTCACGTGAATGATACGCTCGACACCAGCTTCGCGAGCTGCGGCAAACAACACTCTGGTATTAGAGACCGCCTGAGCATATGTGAAAGACTTGTGGTTGAACCGCACCCAATACGTGTTGTACAAAGCGGTCACACCAGCCAGAGAGTCTCGCAGTTTCTCGATTGACTTGAACTGCAGAGGGTATCTGCGTACGCTGCCGTCAAAGGGATCGTGTTTCACCACGGAGTTGGTGAGCGTGATCACCTGGTTTCCGGCGCTGAGAAGACGCTGCGCTATGTATCGTCCGGAATATCCAAAGGCTCCGGTTACTGCACTGATCTGCGGATTCACTTCCTTCGTTTCCGAATTGACGGTTATGATGCGAAAAGACGCCGCTTCACGTAAGGTCGCAATACGGTTGGACGACCGCTTGCCGAAGGCCCGCCACTACGAAGATCTTACCTGACAACTCCAGCTCGTGACAACTCTCGGAGGCCTTGTGCTATCTCGTCGAAACCTACTGAAGATGGGTGGCGTTTCTGTCGCCACTCTTGGTCTCGAAAGCTGCGTGGGTTCCGAGCAAAAACAGACACCGGGACTCAACCTCGAGAACATGGTCGGTGTAGTGTCTCCGCTCGCCCCTGAGGACTTCGAAAGACGGATGGAAAAGGCGCGGCGCCTGATGGCCGAGAACGATATCGATGGGCTTTTCCTGACAGGGAGCACCAATCTACGCTCACCCTTGAAGACCTACACCATCACCGCGGAGCCACCATGCTGAATGCCTCGCTGTTCAAGAAGTACTTCCTTCCCGGATTCGTGTTTCAGTCCGTCGTGATCGCGGGTGGCTACGGAACCGGCCGAGAGCTAGCGGAATTCTTTTTGCGCCACGGACCGCTGGGCGGCTTACTAGCGATGGTACTCATCTCCACGGTCATCTGGAGCGCAGTCTGCGCAACCAGCTTTGAGTTCGCCCGCACATTCAAGAGCTACGAGTACCGCGGATTCTTCTCTCACCTGCTCGGAAGAGCGTGGTGGGCGTATGAGCTGTTACTAGTGGTTTACATGTCCGTCGTGTTGGCGGTTATCGCTGCTGCAGCGGGCACCATCTTGGAGGAGACGTTTGGGCTGAATTTCCTGGTTGGCGTCTTAGCCATTATGACCGCAGTGGGGTTCCTGGTGTTTCTGGGCAGCGCCGCCATCGAACGCTTTCTGGCGACATGGTCGTTCGTGCTATACGGGATCTTCATAGTACTGTTCGTATGGTGCTTCTCCAGGTTCGGGCAGGACATAGTCTCAGGTCTCGGCAGTGAACCTGTGGGAACGCGGTGGATAGTCGGCGGAGTGGCGTACGCGGCGTACAACCTTTCACTCATACCTCTGATTCTCTTCCCGATCCGTCACATCGAGACGCGCAAGGAGGCTATTGGGGCGGGTATTCTGGCTGGTCCAATCGCCATGATACCCGCGCTGCTGTTCTACCTCGCAATGGTGGGGCAGTACCCGGCAATCGTCGATCGGCCGGTCCCGGCAAATTTCCTGTTGGATATTTTAGGCTCACGCACCTTCCAGCTGGCGTTTCAGATCGTGCTGTTCGGCACGTTGATCGAAACAGGTACCGGAATGATCCACGGAATCAACGAACGAATCGCCAGCGTTTTCAAAGAGAGGTCTCGCACCATGCCAACGTACCTCCGACCGGCTGTCGCGCTGGTGCTGCTGGTATTCGGGACGCTCATCGCGCGAGTGGGCCTCAAAGACCTCATCGCTAAAGGATACGGTACGCTTACGTGGTTCTTTTTGGTGATCTACGTGGTACCGGTGCTGACTTGGGGAGTTTGGAAGATTAGGCAACGCACGAGGGAGGCCTCGTGAGGGATATGGCTCCAGTTGACAAACCATTGCCTAGAGACAGGTTCTGATTGAGTCGGAGTAGGTCTGCCGGGATTCCGAGATAGAAAAGGAGTGGAGATCATGACAAATAGGCGCACGGTAATCAGTGTCTGTTTCGTCAGTCTGTTGGTTGTGTCGTCGATAGTAGGGCGCACTGGGTATGCTCACGCTCAGGAAGCCGATCGAGCATACATCAACGGAACCTTCTACATGGTAGACGAAGCCTTCTCCACGGCCTCCGCTGTGGCAATCAGGGACGGCAGATACGTCTATGTCGGAGACGACGTTGGGGTGCAGGCGCACATCGGGCCAAACACCTCCGTCACGGATCTCGACGGCAAGACCATCCTCCCAGGCCTGCACGATGCGCACGTTCACATCAGGTACGGGGAGCGGGAACTCTATCCTCGCACGCCGGACATTCGAGTGGGTCTTGGTGAGTGGGCATCGGTCGAGCGGATGCAGGCAGTGATAAGGCATGCTTTGGAAACTGGTGAAGGCATGCGTCCGGGACCCGAACCGCGCTGGATAGTGCTCAGGGGATGGATGTCGGATGTGTGGGATCCGCCGGTGTTCAGAAAAGAACTACTCGATGCAGCCGCTCCTGATAATCCTGTCTTCATAAGTCGTTATACACACGGCAGCGGCGCCAACAGCAAGGCGCTCGAACTTGCAGGCATCACTCGCGACACGCCCGACCCCGAGGGTGGCCATATCAAGAAGGATGAGAACGGTGAGCCTACGGGCGAATTCGTTGAACGTGCTCCGCCACAACTGACCAGGCTGATACCGGATCTGTTCCCTCTCACCGATTATGAGCGGAGCCGGAATCTCGTGGACGGGACCGAATTGGCGATAGCGAGCGGGCTCACCACGATCCATGGCGCGAGCATGACCGGCTATGACGAGGTCCAAAGACGCATGAAACTCTACGACGTGGGCCTTCTCAGGATCAGGATCAACGAGATGGTGCATCCGACTGCGGCTAGGAGGTTGGGTGAGCCGCTCAACCACAATGACATGTATTTCGTCCGCTCGGTCAAAGAGTTCGCCGACGGCGCTTTGGGATCGAGGGGCGCCCTGTTCCTCGAGGAGTACAGTGATTATCCCGATTACCTAGGAGAACCGAGACGTACGGAGGACGAACTAGCTGAGTTGGCCACCGAGCTGCTGCCAATGGGGTTCAACCTTCGGGTCCATTGCATCGGCGACGGTGCCAACCATATCGCAATCAATGCCTACGAGAGAGCTTTGCAGGCGACTGGGATCGATGGGAAGGATGCTCGATTCGCTCTGGAGCACGCCCAGATGTTTATACCTTCAGACCTGCCCAGGCTCGTGGATCTGGGAATCGTCGCTTCAATGCAGCCGCTCCACGCCACTGAGGATATGAACTTCGCCGAAGCCAGGATGGGTCCGGAGCGTTTGAAGCATGCCTACATCTGGAGCGACCTGATTGACATGGGCGTGCCGATGGCCACTGGAACAGATTACTCCGTGTCACCCTACAATCCGTTCTACACGCTCCACGCCGCAATTACCAGGCAAGACCGAAACAACAATCCTCCGGGTGGCTGGATCCCCGAGCAGGCGATGACGCGAGAAGAGGCCTTGCGCGCCGCCACCATAGGTGGCGCTTACGCCATGTTTGCGGAAGACGACATGGGCTCCATTGAAGTCGGCAAGTTTGCCGACTTCGTGGTGATCCCCGTGGACTACATGACCGTTCCGGCAGAGGATATCTGGAAGATCGAGCCCGACATGACTGTCATCGATGGGGAGGTGGTTTACACCAGGCCGGTGTCGTAGGAGGAGTGACAGACGGTGCCGTTATGCACGCTATCGAAGCAATGACGGCTCGCCGTTAACGGCATCTGTGTTTTGTGAGGTGATACGAGTTTTTCCGCCGCGCAATTGACGACTGCGTCTGCTCGTAGCCCTAGGCTGGCTAGGGCAAGCGTCGAGGTGTAGTTTGGGCGCTTGGGCCAACCGAGGTCGCCGAACGTGACCGAAAATGCCCAAAGCCGTCTTTCCGCAGCACAGTCAGACGCTATACCGTCGAGCGGGAACTCGGTCGCGGCGGCTCTACCTCGCTCGCGACCTGAAGCACGAGCGTAAGGTCTCGCAAAGACCTCGATATGACTCTCTGTCCCGTGCTTCCGCCAAGTTTGCCGAGCACCTGGCGCCATTTGGCTGAACTGTCTGACCTACTTGTTGTATTCCTCTACCCACCTCGCGTGCTCGTCGGTGGCTTTCGCGCGGAGCTCGGGGTCCATTACGAGCCGCAACGCGGATGCCGCCATGACTTTGGTGGTCAGGATCAGTGACCTGTGGCCTGCGTCGCTCAAGGAAATGTCGGCATTCTCTTGGGAATGACCTGCTACCTCGGGTAAACCTTCGGTGCCAATGGAAACGTGAGCACCGGGTACGACGATAGTTGCGGAACCTGTCTCCTCCCACTGTCTCGGGACTCTCCTCTCACCAACGTTGATCCCGCCGTAGTCGACTGCGTACTGGAAGACGATATCGTTCAGGGTCCCCACAGAGATACCGGGCTTGTATGCGCCGTAGTGGTCGATATCGACAGTAGTACCGGTAGCCAAAGCCGCTCCTCTGGCCATGTTGTCCATCTCTTCCACTTTGGCTGCAATCATATCATTGGCATTGCGGGGGCTCATGGCACCCGTCGGCGTTTCATCGATGAGGTGTCGGATCCACATTGTCGCTGACGCCGTTATCGGCACGATATTCGGAGCCACGCCGCCGTCGCTTACGATCCCGTGAAACCGGAACTGAGGCTCGGAGTGTTCGCGCATCATGTCGACTGAGTGGAAAAGAAGGAACACGGCATCGAGTGCGCTCCGGCCATCCCACGCGCTCTGCGCATGCGCGGATTTGCCATGGAACGTGTATTTCATCTGGCGTATGTGTCGGGCCGCGA
>JBDHHK010000038.1:0-26060 GCA_039589395.1 Gemmatimonadota bacterium | reverse complement strand
CTTCCGTCTAATTACACACTATCATAAAGTACTTTGTTATACAAAGTCAAGTGCGGAAAGGTTCCAAAACGACGAAGACGCCACGCTGCGCAGTGGCAACGTGGCGTTTTACACACAAGATCTGCTACGGAGCTGCTACTGCTGGCGTGCTGCCGCGAATAGGTCGGCTTGGGTTGTCGCGTCGGTCAACAGCTGGATCGCAGCCGCCACCTGATCGTCCGCACGTACTCGCCTCACGAGTTCTGCAGGACGGCCGAAGACGTAGCGAGCTAGTTCAAAGCCGAGTTGGGTACCTATCAGGTCAGTTGCACCTGCCCACACTGAATCGGCAAGCTCTACGCCCCGCTCGCGGACACGGGCGAGCAGGTCGGTGAGCATAGCTTGGGTTACCGTGAAGTCCTCATTCGTGATTGTGCCCTGACCCTTGATGTCGAGTGCGTATCGAGCAATTGCGTCGGTGTATTTTGGAATGTCGCCGCCCAAGGCGCGCACGAACGTCTGCTCGCTATCGGTAAGGGTATCGGGATGCTCGATATCGGGGCGAATGCCGCCACCGCCCTCGAGTCTTCGTCCCGCGTCGGAGAAGAAGACGGCGGAGTCGGATATGGCTGAATCTGCGTTTTGTCCTGCTCTTGCCACTGCGCCACCCCGCGCGAATCGATACTGTGGGCGGTCTATGGAACGCCCGTTCGGCGTGAACCAGCGTGACGTTGTGACCGTCACGGCTTCGGTTGCAGAGAGCTGGAATACCCGATATGCAACTCCCTTGCCGAAGCTACGTGTTCCCAGGAGTAGGGCGCGGTCATGATCCTGTAGCGCTCCAGCGAGAATCTCGGCGGAACTCGCCGTTCCGCGGTTGATCAACACGACGAGTGGCAGATCCGGCCAACGCTCGGGTCGTGTCGTTCCGAGGATGTGCGATTCTCCGGGGGCGCGGCCACGCATGTCGACAACCACCTCGCCGGGGTCGAGGAAGAGGTCGGCCAAAGCGACGCCCTGTTGTACGATTCCGCCCGGATTGTTGCGGAGGTCGAGGATGAGCGCTCTAGCTCCCTGATCGCGGAGATCTTCTATGGCTTGGCTGAGTTCTTGGGCGGCGGTCTGGCTCACCGATGTGAGGCTCAAGTACCCGATTCCGGGAGCGACGTTGATCTTCCCCTCAACGTAGTTCACGTGGATACGGGCTCGGGTTATGACAAATTCTAGAGGCTCCGGGATACCTGCCCGCGCAATCTTCAGGCGCACATCTGTGCCCGGGGGGCCGCGCATGACGTCTGCGGCCTGCTGAGTCTGCCAATCCTTTGTCGACTTACCCTCTATCTCGACGATGAGGTCGCCCGAAACAATGCCGGCTCTATCGCCTGGAGTGTCTGGCAGAGGGCCGACAACCGTGATCCATCCGTCACGAGACTCGATTCTGATACCCACCCCGCCGTAGTTGCCGGTGGTGCTGAGACTCAGCTCCTCATATCCCTCTCGGCGCAAATAGGACGTGTAAGGATCGAGTCGCTCGAGCATCCCCTCAATGGCCAATTCGTAGAGGTCTCCCGTGTCGAGCGTGTCGACGTAGTATTGGGAGACGTACGCGACTATCTCCTCGAAAAGTCGTTCCTTGTCGGAATTGTCGGAGCGCTGCGATCCGGGCCTTTGGAGCAGCCATCCGCCCGAAAAGAAGGCCACGAAGATCATTGTGATACCGATGGCTATTCGCCGTTGCTTCATTTACATCCTCCACCTGACCGTTACGAGTGCTCACCCAGTGGAACCCCGGGGTACCCAGAACGGTTCCTTTGCGCCAACGAGCTTTTCGCGTGCGCCGTACAAATTCGACTTTCTGTGCGTGCCGAGAAAGCCAGAGCCCTTACAATAGCCGTAGTCCAAACCATTACGCAAATGAACTGAGGGGAGATTCTCCGTGATATTTGTCGCGAATCCCTACGCAGAAAATCCGCTCAAGAGGAGTTTGGGTCGTATGCGAGGTTGGGGGCCAGCCAGCGTTCCACCTCCGCGATGTCCATGCCTTTGCGAACAGCGTAATCCTCGATCTGATCGCGTGTGATCCGGCCTAGGCCAAAGTACTTGGATTTGGGATGCGAGAAGTACCACCCACTCACGGAAGCGGCGGGGTACATGGCACATGACTCGGTCAGCGTCATACCAATGTTTGCAGTAGCATCCAAGAGATCAAACAGCAAGATTTTCTCACTGTGGTCCGGACAGGCTGGGTAACCTGGTGCAGGGCGAATCCCAACGTAATCCTCTCTTATTAGTTCCTCATTGGTAAACGTTTCTTCGGTTGCGAAACCCCAAAACTCCTTTCTGATCCTCTCGTGCAACCGCTCAGCAAATGCTTCCGCCAGTCGATCTGCCAGAGCCTTGCTCAACACACTCATGTAGTCATCTGAATCCGCTTCGAACTCGGCGCAGAGTGCTTCAATACCGATACCCGATGTAACCGCGAACGCGCCAACATAATCGCAGACTCCGGTGGTCTTCGGCGCAACGAAGTCAGCCAGACAGTAGTTCGGTCGGCCTTTCGGCTTGGCGATCTGCTGTCGCAGGTGGTGTGCAACCAAAAGCACGCTTTGCCTATCAGCGTCGGCATAGATCTCGACGTCGTCAGCGCCCTCGCGGTTGGCTGGGAAGAGACCGAAAGTGCCTCTTGCAGTGAGGAGTTTCTCACTAGCAATACGATCAACCAACGCTCGAGCGTCTTCAAAGAGCTTCTTGGCGACGTCTCCTGAAACCGGATCCTCGAGGTTTGCTGGGAACCGCCCCTTTAGCCCCCATGCTTTGAAGAGCGGTCCCCAGTCGATGTAGTCGACTAGCTCCCGCACCGGGTAATCGGTGAACACCTCCACACCGAGTTTCTTTGGACGAGGAGGCTCGTAACCGTCCCACTCGATACGTACAGCATTGTCCCGTGCTTCCGTCAGAGGGATAGTCAATTTGCTGCTCATATGCGCCATTCGTGAGATGCGCAGCTTATCGTATTGTCGACGGACGTCCTTCACGAACCCGTCTCTACTCTCCGAGCTGAGCAAGTTCCGAACAACGCCAACGCTCTGCGACGCATCAACAACGTGTACAGTCGGACCGCCGTATTGAGGCTCGATCTTCGTTGCAGTATGGGCTCGGGACGTGGTCGCACCGCCGATCAGGAGCGGTATGTTGAACCCTGCGTACTCTAACTCTTGCGCTACGTGAGCCATTTCGTCGAGTGAGGGCGTGATGAGTCCGCTCAATCCAATGGCATCTGCAGACTCGCTTCGCACCGTCTCAATGATTCTTTCAGCCGGCACCATCACGCCGAGGTCGATTATCTCGAAGTTGTTGCAGCCCAAAACGACGCCTACGATTTTTTTTCCGATATCGTGCACGTCTCCCTTGACTGTGGCGAGCACCAACTTTCCTTCGAATTTCTGCACCGTCCCGTTGATCTTGCGTTCCTGCTCGATGAAGGGGGTCAAGTATCCGACTGCCTTTTTCATCACACGTGCGGATTTGAGAACCTGGGGCAGGAACATCTTGCCACTACCGAACAGGTCGCCGACCCTGTTCATACCCTTCATCAGTGGACCCTCGATCACATCTAGTGGGCGCTCCGCCACGTTCCGAGCTTCCTCCACATCTGACTCGATGTAGTCGAGGATTCCTTCGGTGAGGGCGTACGAGAGTCTCTGCTCGACCGGGAGCGATCGCCACTCCGGGTCCTTCGTCTCGTCTCCCTTCTCTTCTTTCAGCGTTGTAGCCAGTTGAACCAAGCGGTCGGTTGCGTCCGGTGTCCGGTCGAACAACACGTCTTCCACAGCTACTAGGAGTTCGTCGGGAATGTCATCGTATATAGCGAGCTGTCCGGCGTTAACGATGCCCATGTCCATGCCGGCATTTGTGGCGTGGTAAAGGAACGAAGCGTGCATCGCCTCTCGAACCGGGTTGTTACCTCGGAAGGAGAATGAGACGTTGCTGAGACCACCACTCACCAAAGCTCGCGGTAACGTCTCTTTGATGGTCCGGCATGCTTCTATGTACGCGATCGCATACCGGTTGTGTTCCTCAATGCCAGTCGCAACAGCAAAGATGTTCGGGTCGAGAATGATGTCTTCAGGAGGGAATCCGACCTCGTCAGTGAGAATCCGGTATGCCCTTGTGCAGATTTCGATCTTGCGCTCAACCGTGTCTGCCTGTCCGTCTTCGTCAAATGCCATTACGATCACGGCAGCACCATACCTGCGGATCGCCTTGGCTTGGCCTACGAAGGTCTCCTCTCCCTCCTTGAGGCTGATCGAATTTACGACACCTTTGCCCTGAAGGCATTTCAGACCCGCCTCGATAACCGACCACTTTGACGAATCGATGACCACTGGTACTCTGCTGATGTCGGGCTCGGATGCAATGAGGTTCAAGAACGTCGTCATTTCGGTCTCTGACTCGAGCATCGCCTCATCCATGCTCACATCGATCATCTGAGCGCCGTTCATCACCTGTTGGCGGCCGATGTCGAGGGCCGCCTCGTGGTCGCCTTCCTTGATGAGCCTTTTGAACCGGGCGGATCCTGCGACATTGGTCCGTTCGCCGATGTTTACGAACAGGCTATCGGGTCGGATAGTGAGAGGCTCTAGTCCGGAGAGACGAGTGTGTGGCGCAATTTCGGGAACCTCGCGCGGAGGGATTCCGGACACCGCCTCGACCACCGCAGCAATGTGCTCGGGTGTCGTTCCGCAGCACCCTCCGACGATGTTCAGAAAACCACTTCGGGCAAACTCACCAAGGATATCTGCGGTCTCCTCCGGCGTTTGGTCGTAGCCGCCCAATTCGTTGGGAAGTCCGGCGTTTGGATGGCAGCTGGTGAGAGTGCCGCAGATAACCGATAGCTCATCGATGTGTGGGCGCAGTTCTCTTGCGCCAAGAGCGCAGTTCAACCCCACGCAGAACGGATTGGCGTGCCTAATGGAATGCCAGAACGCTTGTACCGTCTGGCCCGACAATGTGCGACCGCTCGCATCTGTGATGGTTCCCGAGGTCCAAATTGGGATCTGCAGGCCTAGTTGTTCCAAGATCTTCGATGCGGCGAAGAGTGCTGCCTTACAATTGAGCGTGTCGAAGATTGTCTCGATCAACAACAGATCGGCACCACCTTCGATCAAGCCATCAATCTGTTCAGAATATGCATCCACTAGCTGGTCAAAGGTGATATTCCGGCAACCCGGATCGTTCACATCAGGTGATATGGATGCCGTGCGGTTTGTAGGTCCTATGCTTCCGGCCACGAACCTCGGCTTTGACGGATTCTGACTGGTGAACCTGTCCGCGACGTCGCGCGCCACCTTTGCGGCGGCGACGTTGATATCCCTAGAGGAGAGTTCGGTGCCGTAATCCGCCTGGGATATCGCAGATCCTCCGAAGCTGTTGGTGCCGACTATATCGGCGCCTGCTTCGAAATACGCTTCGTGGATGGCTTCTACTACGTCGGGTCGTGTAATGGAAAGCAGATCGTTGTTGCCGATCAGAGGCTTCGGGTGATCTGCGTACTGCTCTCCGCGAAAATCTTCCTCAGAGAGAGAATACTCCTGTATCATCGTGCCCATCGCACCGTCGAGCACGAGAATTCGACTTGCCGTTGCCTTTTTCAGCAATTCGGACCGCGAACTGGTTGTTCTCGCCATATCCACTTCCCTCCTACTCACAAAAAAAAGCCCCCGTCGCCAGAGACTCCGGAGGAGGCTTTTTAGCGACTTGTTTTACGTGGCTGCAATATGCCGCAACTCACCACGTGATACGGTTGTGTCTGAAATGTACGTTGCGTAGGTCCGCTCGGGAAGGGAGATCGTCGATTATTGGTATGATTGAGGTGGGGCTTCGTGCATCAGATCCCAAGGGAAGACATCACGGTTTCTTTGTCAACTCCTTCGATCTTCACATGCTTGCGGCGGGCCGTTGTTCCGCAGGCTATCTGCACGGCCGTGCGCGGCACGCCGACGGTCTTCGCCAAGAAACGGATTAACTCTTCATTGGCTGCGCCATCAACCGGCGCAGCCTTTAGCCGGAGTTTCACGGCGTCTCCATGCCACCCCACGACCTCGGTTTTGCCTGCTCTGGGTTGCACGTGTATCCAAAGAGAAACCGATGTCATCATAAGAACCCGAGTACAAGGTTCATGAGTATCATGATCAAGAACCAAGCAACGAGTGGTGTGATGTCGATTCTTCCTACGGGCGGAACGATCTTTCGCAGCGGCTCCACCAGCCAATCCGTCAACACATAAGCCGGTCGCATCCAACGGTTGAAGCGGCCTACTCCGAACCACGATCCGATGACCCGAGCGAACAGCGCAAACATCAGGATTCTTCCTGCGAACTCGATCACCAGCCGCAACACCCCCCGCGGGCCAGCTCTTCCAGCAATTGAAATTCTCGCTGCCTCTATCACGATCCATTCTGATAGAGTAATCACCACTATTCCACCAACCACGCTTCCGCCAAGTATCCACCATCCCGCATTACGTGGGTTTCCGCCACGCTTGCGGAGCCAGTGTTCGACTGGCAGTAGTACCGGATCGGCAAATCTGCGAATCGTCTGGCCGAGCTTGCTGAACGGGTTGATGCGGCGAGTCATTACAGCCCACGATCCGAACGCAACAAATGCGCAGATCAGGAACACGCCAAAGACCAATCCACGTATCAAGTCGAGGCTCATCATCTGCTGTCTTGTTTTCCTCCTGGTCTCGAGATCTACTGCCACCAATCATAACGCTTAATGATCGCGTGCAGTTACATATAGTTACTAGATTGTTCGCATGGGCATGCTCCGTAGGTTGGGACGCCGTGCGCTGCGAAGAACCCGAAGACTGCTGGGTGGAGCGCACACGAGCTTCGTGTACCATCCAGCGTACGAGTATGCGTTGCCCGGGGTGCCGTTCGATCCCCTGCGAGGGCAACGAATTCTGGCCTTTCTTTACGACGAAGGTTTGCTTGACACATCTGATCTGGTACGGCCAATCCCCGCTTCCTTCAGGCAGATTGCCAGAACGCACACCTCCCAATACCTAGAAAGCCTCGATCGGCCCGAAACGATGGAGGCAGTGCTTGGATACCGTATTGACGAAGACCGTTGGGAGGAATTCGTCGATGCACAGCGGACCACGGTGGGCGGGTCAATCGAAGCAACCCGGCTGGCACTGAGGTTTGGTGGTGTTGTCGTCAACCTGTGCGGTGGATTCCATCACGCGCTTCCGAACAAGGGCCTGGGATTCTGCATTCTGAACGACGTTGCTATCGCCGTGGCGTGGGCGCGATCGAAAGGATTCGACGAACCAATCTTGATCGTCGACCTAGACCTTCACGACGGCAACGGAACACGCGCGGCGTTTGCTGCGGACCCCTCTGTTCACACCCTCTCCATACACAACGAGACGTGGAACTCACTGACTGCCTTGGCGGATACACGGATCGCACTGGGGCCGGATGTTACCGACGAAAAGTACCTTGCGGTGCTCGAGCGAGAGCTGCCGCCGGTCTTTGAATCACACCGGCCCGGGCTCGTGGTGTTTGTTGCCGGCACGGACATATCGGTTGAAGACCGACTGGGCAACTGGCAGATCTCCGCTGACGGCGTACTACAGCGAGACAAATTCGTTCTCAGCATGATAAGGGCGTCGCGGCGACCGATTCCCGTCGTCATCCTGCTGGGTGGAGGCTACGGGGGTGAAGCGTGGCGCCACTCCGCCCGATCACTCGCATGGATGTTGTCCGGCGACGATTTGAATCCTACAGAAGATGTCGACGCCATAGTCCGGCGGTTTCGGCGACTCGAACGCGAAGCGCCGGCAAAGTTTTTGTCGGATCCTGGTCACACCGGAATCGCCGATTGGTCTCTCGGCGAAGAAGACCTGCAGCTGATAGTGCCTCCGGAAAGCCGCGAAACGAAAGTCCTCGGCGAGTATTCTCGACATGGTATTGAGCTTACGCTCGAACGACTAGGCATCTTGAATCAAGTTCGTGCCAGAGGTTTCGCGTTTCCCTCAGTTACTGTCCATCTGGCATCTTCGTTGGGACATACCGTGAGAATCTACGGTGACTCGGAGCAGCAAGAACTACTCATGGAGCTCCGGGTGCGGCGCGACAGAACCACCATGGACGGCATGGAATTCCTATACGCCGAGTGGTTGCTGCTCCAGAACCCACGAAAGCAGTTCACAACGGACCGTCCCCGGCTTCCCGGTCAAGAGTTTCCGGGTCTGGGATTGCTCGCAGAGATCGTGGCACTGATGGTTGTAATGTGCGAGAGGATTGGGCTGGATGGGATTATGTTCGTACCCGCCCACTACTACATGGCAGCGCTGGGCCGGCGCCATCTGGTGTTTGTACATCCTGATGATGCCAAGGCATACGCGGCCATACGTAGGGCCGTTTCAGGGTTGGCGCTCGCAGACGCCACGAGTGCAATCCAAGATGGAAGAGTGGTGGACTCGGCTACTCGCACAGTTGTGAAATGGCACACTCCGCTCATGATCTTGCCAGTGAACGAAGACCTCCGTGAACGGCTCGCTGCTACCGAAGCCGAACCAGATGCCGTGCCTAGGTACGAATTGGTTAGTGGTTGATAGTGTCTACCGACAGTTGGTCACTAGCGCCGACATAACCTCGCGCTCCGTTGTGCCACCAGCAGGACGATTCAGGAGTGTGCCGTTAATAACCAGTGCAGACGACCCGCCCCCATCCAGATTCAATGCCTGCACAGCGCCAACATCCTTCATAAGCGCAGCCAACTCCTCGAGGTAGACGCCCCTACTGATGTCCTGGCGCCCATCCACCACCATGATGATAAGGGCGCCGTCAGCTGTCTGGCCGGCGGCGGACCGTGGATGGACGTCGGGAATTGACGAACCAAAGAAAACCTCTTCATCTGAGGTTATCTGAATCTCACCATCCATCATCAATGCAGGTCCCGCCGATAACGCATCGCGAACAGCCCAAGGTGACGCAATTCTATAATCCAGTGAATCGGCCGGTTGCCCAGGCTGGTGTTTGGGCGGAGAAGGCCATTCATAGACGACCCGATCCAGGGTCGTTACCCAGGTGATTCGTACATCGTCCTCAACAAATCCGATCGCAGCTCGAACCGCCTGGTATTGGACAGAGTCGCGCGTAACAGTGCGAGTCGCAGGCTCGAGAAGGACTCCGTTTTTCAGCAGCAATCCGCCGTGCCTCGCCGGCGTCGCGCTCATGTTGAAGTACCCGCCGTTGACCGCAACACACGCACCCAGATCGCGGGCAAAGCTGGACACCGTTTCGCGGTTGTCCGTCTCGTCGTCCGACATCGCGACACGTGTTGTGATTGAGGGATCTGATTCGTCTATGTACACGTACCACGCCCGAAGCGGAAGCGTATCGTTGACGCCCGAATACGCTCTAACGCCGGCAGGCAATTCCTGGTTGGCGGAATTCAGAGGCAGCCAATTCATCGGTATGTGAGCTGCGGGCAGCGGCGGGGAGTCGCACGAAATGAGTGAAAGGGTAAGGGCGACACCAAACGGCAAACACTTTTTCGGAACGCCCATTGCTAGCTGTTACTCACTTCGAGGCCGGAAAGTCTCAGCGCGACAACAGAACTCGCCGGCAGGGTCACCTGAATCGCTCCGTCGGTGCCCAGAGGCAGCTGCTCCACATAACGCTCCAGATAGTCGACCAACTCCGCGTGCATGAACCTCAGTATTCCTGAGCCAACAGACACCGTTCTCGACACACCGAGAGTCTCTTGCAGGTAAACGATCACGCCGTATCCGTCAGCTGCCGGCTGCATTCCGAGAACCGTGACGCCAACTTGCTCGAATGAAAGCATCGAACCAAATCTCGGCAGAGTGCCGCTGCCATTTGGTTCTACGCGGGCGATTGCCATTGGTTCGGAATCCCATCCGAAGACCCATGGCATGTCTTGACTCGAGTATCTGGGGAGCGGTGCCAACCTATAGCGAGAGATGCCGCGCGGCGCAAAACTGCTAAGAGCCGCATCGGCGTCCACCGAAGCGAATGGCGCATCGTATCCGCGAAACATCATCGTTCCGTCGCGGCACGCGAGGCTAATCCAGCGCAGGTGCTCCAAAACCGGCACGGGTAACGGCCCCTCGTCGTAGCCGGCGGGGACTTCCCACGAAATGTCCGGCTCGCGCAACGCGAAATGGAAGTCGTAGGAAATCTCCTGACGGCCTGCCGGTTCGGACTCGTTGGCGAGACACAGCCAAGGTAGTTCGTCGTACAGAGTAACGGTGCTCGTGAAGGATCCTACACCCGGTGCACGTCGG
Organism: Gemmatimonadota bacterium; assembly: GCA_039589395.1. Taxonomy (GTDB): domain Bacteria; phylum Gemmatimonadota; class Gemmatimonadetes; order Gemmatimonadales; family GWC2-71-9; genus JBDGYW01. Next base: position 15,760 of record JBDHHK010000038.1, on the reverse strand, counting down.
GAGACCACGAGCCGTGTAGCCAATCCCGCCAGGCGCGCACCTGAAACCCGCAGCAGCCGAGCGCCCGCGACGGCATTCAGACCAGCCGATTCCGGATGCGCCCATTCGTTGCCGTCCGTCAGCTGCAACAGCGACGATATTGCTCCAGAAGTCCTGTCTATCGTTATGCGAAGCTGCTGCCCCTCAACCGTATAGGTCGAAGACACAGACTCCCAACCGCTGCTTTCACCTGTGACGTTTTCATCGGGGAAGAAGGCAAAGCCAAGACCAGGCACGTTCGTCGCCAGGCGTTCACTTCCGTCGCTCATGCGAACGAGGTCTGAGTGTTGATAGGGAGACGGATTGAGCACCATCGTACCGGGTACTGCGGTAGCGATGTATGGCGCCGCCGCTTCGAGTTCCGTTCCCCCCGGCACCACTCCATCCCCAAGAACTCTTCCTAAGTTGCGAGTCCGTAAAGTGGAGAGGCTCGTGCGCTTCTCCCTGATGGCGACACGACCGTCGCCTGACGGCGTTCGGGGAACGTGAATCGAGGCAGGTTCGGACATCGAGTTGGCAGCTGTGCGCGCTTCCATGTCTTCGAGAAGCACGTTGTGATTCCCAACCACCACTCGTGGGTATGCAAACCTCGAGTTCCAGGTGGATACAGTCGCGAGCGTAGTCGGTAGTGCGCTGTCGGCATCGGTATTCAAGACCACTGCAGTACCGGACTCGTCGTCTGGAGAGAACCGGAGTGCGGTTGACGCTAGCCAGTCTTCCATTCGTGCGGTCATCTCGTTCTGGTTCAGATCAAATCCCAATGCAGTCGGAGTGCTACCGTCTGCAACCGAGACAACGAGGAGCCGAGACCCGCCGGGAGTTATCCACCACTCGTAAGGTTCGCCACCCGAATTCTCTCTGAGCAGAATCCGAACACCGCCTCCTGCAAGAGCCAACGCACCAGTCTTCGGAAGGTGGTCACCGGCGGGAACATACGCCGCTGTGCCCACCGGTATCGCATAGTTTTGCTCAACCAAGAGGGCTCGTTCCGCCATTCGAAGGAATGGAACGTGCTCCTGCTCGGGATAACCGGAGACGGGTAGTGGATTCACGGTAACTGCAGATTCGCGGTAGAGCGCGGTCTGAACAGCCCGGTGAACAGGGCGCAGGCGGGACATCGTACCCGCCACCACGTCCGGGTCGGCGACGGTGACGAGGTGTACGGTCCATCTGCGGCCTGGGACGAGTCTGTGAGTTGTACGGAAAGGGCCTCGCACACCAGGCGCTTCGAGCTCAGAAACCGCGCGAGTGGTATCCTCGAGCTGCATCCACAATTCACCGTAGAGTCTGTCGCCCGATCTCAATAGACCGGCAGTGCCGAGCAGGCGGCGACTCCGATCGAAGACGCGAAGGCGTCCGGCGGGTGCGTCGATGCCGCTCACCTCAAACCGCACCAGGTTCCTCAAGCCGTCCGGGTGCGCGAAGAATACCGTTGGGCTTGCGTCCACGCGAAGGGCATCGCTGGCTGCACTCAACCACGATGGCCGAGCGATCCAGACGCCCGCGGCAGAAAGTGTTGAAAAGAATCGTCTTCTGTCAGTCACGGTGGAGTAATCTATATGTAAGCACCACTTTGTTGCTCACCTCAGTATCTTCGAGCATGATCGAAACCGTAATGCTCGACGGCGACGACACGCTCTGGCACAATGAGCCACTGTTTGCGGAGATGACAACTCGGTTTCTGTCGCTGCTCGCTCCCTACCACACGACCGAGTGGATTCAGGAACGACTGTACGAAACCGAGATCCGAAATCTTCGGCATTACGGCTACGGGATTAAGAGCTTCGTGCTGTCGATGATCGAGACTGCCATCGAACTGACCGAAGGTCGTATCGGCGGCGCCGAAATCGATGTCGTGCTCGAGTTCGGCAAGGAGATGCTCGATGCACCGGTCAAGCTGTTGGAGTATGCCGAAGAAACGGTAACGCAACTGGCGGGCGGCTACCGGCTGATCCTGGTAACCAAGGGCGATCTGTTCGACCAGGAATCAAAGCTCGCGCGTTCGGGATTAGCTGAACTTTTCGACGTGGTTGAGATCGTTGCCGAAAAGTCGGTGTCGAGCTATCGGTCCATTGCGTCGAGAAACCACATCGATTTTGCCAAAGCCGTCATGGTAGGGGACTCTCTGAAATCAGACATACTCCCCGTGGCGGAGATCGGCGGTAACGCGATCCACGTCCCATACGGCACCACCTGGCAACACGAAACTGTTCCCGAAAACGCGCTCAGCGCGTACGATTATCGAACGGCCGCAAGCGTCCGCGATGTACCGAAAATTATCGACGACCTGAACAGCGTCTGAGCTTAGTCTTCCAGTTCCTTCATCAGTTTCGAAAACTGCTTATATGGAATCGCGGTCCAACTCTCGGCCCGGGAGGCCCCGCAAGACTGAGTAATGAGCGATATCTTCGCCGCGACCTCCTCGTTGGGCGCTTCGAAGATGTCCAGGTAGTCCCAGGGACCTAGTATCGTGTAGTGGCTGAGGAACTTGACCTCGGGACACTTCTTCTTGACCAGGTCAAACCACGAGTGCCCTTCCTCCTCGTAGTGATGAAACTTCTTGGTAGTCGCCTCGGGTGAAAGCCGCGTCGCGAGGATGTAGGTCGGCATCGTGAGCCCTCCTCCTCTGTTGGGTGTCAGCATCGTTTTGTCTCGAAAACACCGCCGACCCGCACACTCCGTTAACGCGTCTACTGCCGTCCGTTACCCAACCCTGGCGGCGGAAAGTCCTCACAGAACTCGGCAATCTCTTTCGCCGTGTTCGCTATCAATTCTTCGTCAGCGATGTGCTCCACCACTTGATTCATCCAAGCCGCGACTTGCTCCATCTGCGGTTCTTTCATACCCCTCGACGTGATCGATGGGGTACCAATGCGAATGCCAGAAGGATCGAACGGTTTCCGCGGATCGTACGGAACTGTATTGCTGTTGCATACTATGCCGGCCCTGTTGAGAGCCTGTGACACGACCTTGCCAGGCTGCCCCTTATTGGTCATGTCGATCAGTATCAGATGGTTGTCCGTTCCTCCTGATACCAGATCGAACCCGTGATTGAGCAACGCGGCAGCCAACGCTTTGGCATTTGACACGACTTGCTCGGCATACGCTTTGAACTCTGGAGTTGAAGCCTCCTTGAGGGCGACCGCGATCGCAGCCGTCGTGTGGTTGTGAGGTCCGCCTTGAAGCCCCGGAAATACTGCCCTATCGATGGCTTTCTGATGCTCAGCCTTGCACATGAGCATTGCTCCACGCGGCCCGCGCAACATTTTGTGGGTTGTGGTGCTTACCACGTCAGCGTGCGGGATCGGACTCGGGTGTACGTCGGCAGCCACCAATCCAGAGATGTGGGCGATGTCGGCAACGAATATCGCCGCGGCTTCCCTCGCGATCTCACCAAACCTCTCGAAATCGAGTATGCGGGGATAAGCGGTAGCACCCGCATAAATCAGCTTGGGCCTCTCTGCAAGTGCCATGTCACGGACCTGATCGTAATCGATTCGTGCGGTGTCCCTGTCTACTGTGTATTGAATCGCGCGATAGTACTTACCGGTGATGCTGACATTCCACCCGTGGGTCAGATGACCCCCGTGCGGGAGGCTCATACCCATGACGGTATCGCCCGGCTGACAGAACGCGAAATACACGGCCATGTTGGCCGGAGAGCCCGAATATGGCTGAACGTTTGCGTGGTCTGCTCCAAAAAGTTTCTTGGCCCTCTCGATAGCCAAGCGTTCCACGGCGTCGATGAATTCCTGGCCCTCGTAGTACCGTTTGCCGGCGTATCCTTCCGAATACTTGTTTGTAAGGACTGAACCGGTCGCCTGCAGGATGGCATCCGAGACATAATTCTCAGAAGGAATCAAACGAATCTTGTTCCTCTGTCTCGTTTCTTCCTTCTGTACCAGATCGAAGATTTCTGGGTCAGTTGTGCTTAGGTGCGTCATCTAGTGGTTCTCGTGTTTGAGAAACAGCCGTGTACTGAGCTGGCTTAGGGTTCCAACTGGTCCCTGGCGTTTTGGCGTGTGAGCATGCGTTCCGTGAAATCGAGTCGTTCTTCCATGTCTGCAAGTCGCTCAGTGGTGTCCGCAAGTTGCTGTTCGGTCTCCTCGAGTCGGTGTTGGGTTAGCTCCAACAACTCACGAAGCCTAGCACCTCCGGAATCAGACTGGCGCGAGATACGGTTTGCCACCGCCTTTGCGATCGGTGCGCCAACGACGATGATGGCTATGAAAGTGAATAGGTCCAAAACATGTCTCCGAGGTGAGCAGCCGCTACTCGCTGTGCTTGTGCCTATATGGACACAGTGACCGTTGTTCTTTTTGATGTCAACAGGAGGACATCAAAACGGCGGTATCGGATTATCCCACCGACCCCAATATCAACGGGACCGCATAAACCAGCGAATCGATCTCTGAATAGCTTCTTTGGGTGGTGTCGTTGGCTGCCAGTCTAGTTCCTTTCTGGCTCTCTCTGACGTGTAAGGGTTGTCGTCGGACAAGAATCTCACAGCCGAGGCGCCAAAGCCCGGATATTTCTTCGGCGCCAGTACCCGGCGGATTCTGTTCCGGGAAGCAGCAAATAGATATGCCACTGGGATTGGGATACGCACGAGACGTACTTGCTTTCCCATTGCTGCACCAACAGCTGTGAGAAACTCTCGTTGCGTGATTTCCCCGTCGTTGGTGACGTTGATCGGTCCCGATACTTCGGAGTGCTCAAGGGCTGCTAGCACGGCGTCCGCAACGTTTCCGGCATACACAACAGAGAGTGAGTTAGAGCCGGGGCCGATTAGCGGCGCATATCCACCCGCGAGAATTCGGACAACGTGGGGAAGGAACGTGCGGTCACGCTCCCCGTATATCACACATGGTCGAAGGCTTATCGACGACAGCCCTGTCTCCTGAACAACTGCGGCAATTGTCTCTTCGGCCCGACGCTTGGAGCGGGCGTAGAAATCCGTCACAGGCAAGTCTGCAAATTCAGCATCTTCGTCGATTTTTTTCGTAGCTGATCTCACGCCTCGCCCGTACACTGCCACGGAGGAGATGTGTACCAGCCGGATACCGAGCTCCGCCGCCGTGCGGGCCGCGTTGCTAGCGCCGTTTATGTTGAACGCACGGTAGGTGGTCCATCTCTGCCGCCTTGTTATGATTGCGGCGGAGTGTACGACTGCGTCCATGCCCGCCGCGTGCGACCAGGCGCCCGGATTTTCCACTGAGCCGCGGACTGCCTTAGCACCAAGGTCTTCGACGGCTTGCTGCCCTGGAGCGTCACGCACCATTGCTCGCACGGCGTGACCTCGATCGCACAACAGCTTGATCACATGGCTGCCAACGAGCCCCGTTCCTCCGGTGACGAACACGTTCATGGTGATGCGGCCTGCGGAACCTTCACAGTGCCAAGACGATTGTGCGCGCGCCCAAGACAATGCAGAGAAGAACCACTGCAGCACCAATGAGGTTACCGCGCCAACCGTTTACGTTTTCACCGAGTCGCGTTCGGTCGTTCATGGCAACAAGGAGGACGACTGCGACAATGGGAAGTATCAACCCATTTACGAGCTGAGCAACCACGATCAGTGGGACAGGTCGGAAACCAATCAATGCCGCACCAGCTCCCACAAACAGGCATCCTGCCCACACAGAGCGCGCGAGAGGAGTGGTCACATCTCTGCGCCGCCCAAGTGCATCGAGCAGCGTGTACGCTGCCGCAAGTGGCGCCGTAACCGCTGAAGTGATGCCGGCGGCGGCGTATCCGACTGCGAAGGCGTGGCCTGCCCAGGGCCCTAGCAACGGCCGCAGCTGCTCGGCCATATCGCCAGCTGAGCGCACCTCTGTTCCATCAAGTCCCGCCGACGCCGTCACAACAACCGCTGACGAAACGATTCCGCCGACTCCTATTGCCAGAATCAGGTCCCAGCGAACTGCGGGCAGATCCTCTACGTTTGACCACCGTTCGCGTACGACAGCGGCGTGCAGGAAAAGGTTGTACGGTACGATCGTCGTTCCTATCAGTGCGAGAGCCGTCAGGTCGGCACCTTCTGGGAGTCTCGGAACAAACATCCCGCTCAGAATGTCGGCGAGGTGAGGCACAATGAGAATTGCCGTAGCGAGAAACACCACACCCATCACGGCCACGCAAGCGGCCAACACTCGTTCGACGAGCTTGTATTTCCCCGTCCACAGCAATGCGCCCGCCAGGATCGCACCGACCGCAACCCAGACGCGAAGCTGTACTCCGGTCGCGGATTCGAGCCCGAGTCCTGCGCCGGTGAGGTTGCCAGCTTGGTATGCAGCGGCGCCTCCCACAACGGCAACCGCCGCTAGTGAAGCAAGTGCCACTCCGAGCCACGGCGGGCCACTGACAGACCTCAATGCCTGGCCCAATCCACTTCCCGTGGCAAGTCCGAGACGCGCGCTCATTTCCTGAAGCACGATGGTGGCAATCGTTGCGAAAACGAGGGCCCATAGCAGCGTTGTGCCAAATCGAGCGCCGGCAAGCGTGGCTGTAGTCACTGTTCCGGGCCCAATAAAAGCCGCGGCGATGATGACTCCAGGACCGATTCCCGACCATCTTCTCATTTTCGAAGCTCCCAGAGATTCAGCGCGCCAATCAGTCGTAGAAACCTGCGCGTGCGTACGATCGGTCTAAGATCTCGACGGGGTGAACGACCGACAGTGCCGATCCGGCCGCTGCGAGGCCGGCTCCAATTTGCATTATGCAACCCGGATTGCCTGTGGCGATGATGTCGGGCTCGGCCGCCAGAATGGACTTGACTTTTCGATCCAAGACTTCGCCAGACAGCTCGGATTGCGTGAACGAATAACTGCCGGCGCTCCCGCAACACATTTCGGCGTCCGCGTGAGCTACGTGCTCGAGACCGGGCACAGCGTTCAGGAGGGCTAGTGGTGCGTCGGAGATTCCCTGAGCGTGCAACAGGTGGCAGGGCGGATCGTAAACAACGCGAAGCCGCACCGGCTTGCCGTGTCGGGGGCCTCGTTCCGCAAGTAACTCAGCCACATCCCGCACGCGAGATGTGAAGGTAATCGCCTCCGGCTCAAGAGGGTCGCCAGCCAAAAGCCTTCCGTATTCCTTGAGCATTGCTCCGCATCCGGCGCTATTCACCGTGATGATGCTGTCGGGGTTCTCAGCGAATGCCGCGACATTCTGTCGGGCGAGTGCGATTGCTTGGTCTCTCTGCCCGGCATGCGAATGAAGGGCACCGCAACAGGCCTGGCCGTATACGGTCGTTACGACAAACCCATTTGCCGCCAGAGTCCGCTCGGTTGCCGCGTGAACGTGACCCAATAGCCCGGACATGACACAGCCTTCAAATAGTGCAACGGGAGGCTCCGATTCGTGCACGGGCTCCTTAAAAGTTTTGGAAAGTGAATTCAAGCTGGTACCCAACTCTTTTTCGCCCTCGAACGACCACGGACGTGTGGCGGAGAGCATGCCAAACAGATATCCTGTGCGAGACCGGCCGGAAATTTTGGAAACAAAAGGCCTGATCAGGCGTGCAACTAGGAGCACTGGCTTTCGAAGCAGTGGCTCCGCCATGATGGCATTCAAGGTGCGCGCTACAAGGGGTATCGGCCGTACCTCGGCGAGCAATTCACGAGCTGCAGCGAGCGCATCTGCGTACTCCACTCCTGATGGACAGACAGGCTCGCAGGCCTGACATCCGAGACAACGGTCGAGGTGAGAGACAAGATCTGGATCGGCTATGTCCAGAGTTCCCCTTGAGACGCTCCGCATCAGCAGAATGCGTCCGCGTGGACTGTCTCCCTCTATCTGTGTCTCACGGTATGTCGGGCAGTTCTGCAAACAGAAGCCACAGTGCACGCACGGATCGAGACCTCTGAACGCGCTCGACGTCACTCTTGATCACCGAGTGGAACCACGAGGAGATCACGATCATCAAACACGCCGCGCAACGATGCCACTAGCTTGCCCACTCCGTCGCGGTAGGCTCCATAATGTCCTACTGAGCTGCGGACATCCCAGGGTGCGCGTTCCAGTGTGACGGGCCAGTCCTGCTTGGCTGCGAGTGAACGGAGGTTCAACAGCTTTGCGACCGACGTTTCGCAACTCCAGCGAGTAACGCCATTCAGCACGCTCACTGACGCCATTGCTCCTTCATCTTCGTCCAATGTGTCATTCAGTAAGTCGAGCGCTTGCTCGAGGTCAGTTTGCTTGGAACCCATTCGAACCGTGATCGGGTACCCTGTAATCGCCGCCGATATCGACGCCCAATACTGTTTGCCCGCATCACCATCGAGAGCGTCGAATTCGATATTTGACGCCGCAGCGGAGATGTTTCGTCGATCTGCTGCGGCCGAGGCTGTTGATCCAACCACACGTATAGACAAAGTCCACGCGTTCAGATCATGCGTGTCAGGCGTTATCAATTCCATCGCGGCAGGTGTGGTGCCGGACGACATTATCGCTCGGGCTCCGTGGAGCAGATTCTCTCGCTCGCCCTGTGCGATCAACGTAACGTCGGCAGCCGGCATCGCAGTTAGCCGAACGTGAGCTGACGTTATCAACCCAAATGCGCCGAAGCTACCCACCAGCAGGCTCTTGAGGTCGAACCCGGCGACGTTCTTCACTACCCGGCCTCCGACGCGCACAATGCGCCCGTCGGCGGCGACGAACGTGAGACCGAGGATACGGCCGCGGACCGCACCAAACCCGGTGGCTAATGGTCCGGACGTGCCCGTTGCCAGAATCGAGCCCAAGGAACGGCTAGCTCCGGGTGGGTCGAGCGCGATCCATGTGCCTTCCTTCGCCGCGGCTGTTTGGAGCTCGTCGATAGGTGAACCAACTCGTGCTGTCATAACCATGTCGGCGGGGTTCAGGTCGGACACCCCGGACAAGCGCCGAGTGGATAAGACAAGCTGGGCCGGAGCATCGAGGGGTATCCAGCCACCCTTGCCGCAGAGTCGAACGGACCAACCCTCATCATACGCGGCAGACAGCAGGAGAGCACACTCTTCCTCGGAGTGAGGAGCGACTTCGACACATCCGTGAGCGTCGACATCAATCACGCCCTCTTTGCCGCAAATCGACTGAACACGCTGCTCAATCAACTTCGAGCACCTCACAGCCGGGGTCGGTGTGGGCTGGGACCGCCTTGCCGGGGTTCGAGCGCTCTTCGGGATCGAAAACTCTACGCACTTCCGTGAGGACACCTAGCGTGGTCGAATCGAACACTAGTGGCATGAGGTGGAGCTTTTCTGTGCCGACTCCATGTTCACCTGAAATAGTGCCGCCGGCTTCAATGCATGCCTTCATGATTTCCGCCGAGGCCCGCTCCACCCTCTCGGCCTGTTCACGATCCCTGCTGTCCAGGTTGATATTCGGGTGCAGGTTGCCATCACCAGCGTGAAAGACATTGCAGATCGACAGGTCGTACTTCTCTGCGATGGCGTCTACGTGCTCGAGAATGTCGGGCAGAGCCGATCTTGGCACCACTGCGTCCTGGATCCTGAGGTCGGGACTTATTCTGCCCATCGCCCCGAAGGCCTTCTTCCTGCCCTGCCAGAGTCGTGCGCGTTGTTCGGGGTCGGAGCCAGTCTGCACATCTGTCGCCCCTGATTCACGCAGGATCTCCTCGACCTTTCGAGTGTCGTCATCCACAGGTTCCTCATCGCGGCCGTCAATCTCCACGATGAGAACCGCCGCAGCGTCTTGCGGGTAGCCAGCGCCGTAAGAGGATGCCTCAACCGCAGCAATGCAGTTCTTATCCATCATTTCGAGCGCAGCGGGAACGACTCCCGACGCAATCACATCTGTCACTGCCTGACCCGCGACGCGCATAGACGGGAAGACCGCCAATACCGTACGTACGATGGGTGCACTAGGTGTGAGCCGAACGGTTATGCGGGTTGCGATGCCAAACGCTCCTTCGCTGCCAACAAACAAACCGACGAGATCAGGGCCCCACGGTTCGCCGGATGTGGTACCCAGCGTCACCTCATCCCCATCAGGGAGAACAACATCGACTGACAGCACGTGATCGGTCGTAACGCCATACTTGAGGCAATGGGGGCCACCGGCGTTTTCCGCAACGTTTCCGCCGATCGTGCAAACCGCTTGGCTGGCTGGGTCGGGAGCATAGTGCAGGCCGTACTTCTCCGCCTCGGCCGTGAGTTGCACATTTACAACTCCGGGTTCGACGACCGCAATTCGGTTAGCCGGATCGATCTCGAGAATCCGGTTGAGGCGTGTCAATACCAACAGTACTGACTGTTCCGCAGCCAAAGCTCCCCCCGACAGGCCCGTTCCTGCTCCTCGTGCGACAACGGGTATACCAAAGCGTGAAAGAACCTTCGCCACCTGAACGACCTCATCACGACTACCCGGTAGAACGACCGCACCGGGATTCCAGTGATGTGTCGGAAGACCGTCGCTAGCGTATGTCTCGAGATCGGCGCGACCCGTCCTCACCCAATTTTCACCTACGATGTCCTGCAGAGCGTTCAGTGCGGCAGAGGGGATAGTCATGGGGGTAAGATGGGCGGTAGGGCGGTAGGGCGGTAGGGCGGAAAGGCGGTACGGCGGTACCGCGGTACGAATGTGGCTCGGAGTCGTACAGCGAAAGACAAGTCTCGTATAGCAGCTAGCGTTAGCGGGCGCACAAAGTAAGGCCCGGGATTTCACCCCGAGCCCTCAATTGGCAATGTATACCTTCCCGCGACCCTGATGCCACCGTCCGTCCGTCCGCCCTACCGCCCGTCTACGCTGCCCTCCAGAATCCCTGAAGAACCTCGCCCTCCGGGCTCTGACGGAGTTTCTCGAACGCTCGTTCACGTATTTGCCTGATACGTTCCCGAGTCACGCCCATCATTGAGCCGATTCGCTCGAGCGTCATACTTTCGGAGCCTTCGTCGAGACCGTAATAAAGGCGGAGGATCTTGCTTTCACGAGTAGTGAGATACTTGTCGAATACCCTGTCTATGAACTCGCGCATCAGGCCGAAATCGGTGTGATCTTCGATCTCCGAGCCTTCCTGGCCGGCGAATCGCTCACCCAGTGTGGCTGCGTCCTTGTCTGTGCGATCCATCGGAGCGTCCAGCGACACTTCACTGGCGGTCATTCGCCGAGCTCTCCTAACGCTCGTGAGCGATTCGTCGAGCGCCGAAGCAATCTCTCTGTCAGTGGGCTCACGACCGAGTTCTTGAGAGAGGTATGTCTCTGTTCTGGAGAGTCGAATGAGATGACTGTTCTGATTGAGCGGGATTCGCACGCTTCGCGTTTGCTCAGCCAGCGCCTTGAGCACTGCTTGGCGGACCCACCAGACCGCGTACGAGATGAATTTGACGCCCTGATCCGGGTCAAACTTCCGCACGGCCTTCAGCAAACCCTCGTTGCCAATGGCGACCAGTTCCGACAGGTCGAGTCCGTGGCCCTGGTATTTCTTCACATAAGAAATCACAAACCGCAGATTTGCAGTTACCAGTTGTTCCGCAGCCTTTTTGTCACCAGCACGGGCCAAAACAGCAAGCCTGCATTCTTCCGCGCGGTCTTTGATGAGCGGAAGCTTTTGAATGTCTTTCAGATATTGGTCAAACGCTGAGGAAGAAGGAGTGCGAAAGAATGCTTCTGACTTGCTCGTACAGAGCTGGCTCATGCACGCTCCCACTTTGGAGTCCGGCCAAAAGAAAGATGCGAGGAGAGTGAGGGAACTCGCCAAAATGGCCGCTCAACAGAGGAGCGAATATAGGAACTGCCAAGATTTGAGTCAAGCAACTTTCTGTTTTCCACATCACAAAACATTGACTCTCATGAAGTTTGGCTTTTTGTCCACTCATGCGTCCTGTCTGTGGAAACTTCTCTGGGTGGAAAAGTTGGCTAAATCAATGTATTATAATGTCTTAGGAGATTTGCGTTGTGGAAAAAATAACGACAAGCTATTGTGGGATATGTAGTTACGTAATGTGGAATAATCTCACAAACTTCGCATTTCCGAACTGTCTTTCTTCTACAGCCTACAGAGTCAGCTCTCCGGTTATGATGGTAATCGCCTTGCCACCGACTCTAACCTCGGTTATCTCCGTTGCCCCTCTTACGGAGACCTCCACCTCGATGCGGCTCGGCCGATCAATCTCCAAACCCTGTTCCACCGTGATTCTCGCAACCCCGTTGTCGGGCTTCACAATCCCGTTCTCGACGAGATACGCACCGAGAGCACCCGCCGCGCTACCGGTAGCGGGATCCTCCGGCACGCCGATACCGGGCGCGAACATCCGGCAATGGACAGTGGCCTCTGGATCCACGGTCTCAAGGGAATAACACATAACGCAGTCAGATCCGACCTGGCGCACCAGCTGCGTAAGCTCCGCGCCAGATCCACCGCTCGGAAGTTCCTGGAGTTCGGTCAGAGAACGAAATGGAACCATGAGCTGTGGAAGGGCTGTGTCCACAACCTGAGACGTCGGGGCCGGGAGCACAGCACCGTCGGCCGCACCAAGGCAAGCTGCAAGTCGGCCCACATCCTCAATGCTCCCGCCGAACTTCGGTAACGTTTGAACCATCACAACCCGTTCGGGAGCACCAGCTCTGGTATGAATGTCTACCGGTAGGATCCCCGCCCCGACTTCCTGCGTGATCCGGGTTATGCCCTCGTCCGGAAGTTCGACCTGACCCAACTCCGCAAGCAGCCACCAGGTGCCGATCGTAGGATGCCCAGCTAAGGGAATCTCGGCACCCGGTGTGAAGATCCGCACCTTCCTGGTTGCCTCTGTGGACGGAAACACGAAGGTGGTCTCAGAAAGGTTCTTCTCCCTCGCCAAGCGCTGCATTGTCCGGGTGTCGAGCCCCGTTCCATCTGGGAATACCGCCAGTGGATTTCCTCCGAGCGGGACCTCCGTGAACACGTCTAGTTGATAAAATGGATATGTCGGCATCTTTCACCACTCACGGTCGGAAATGGCCGCTCTCACGTTCGCGAGGCGAGCAAGAGTGAACAGCAAGTCGGACAGGCGGTTCATGTATGGAAGCACCAGGGTAGGGACCGAGTCTTCATGATCCAGGCTGACGAGGCTTCTTTCGGCTCTTCTGCACACAGTCCTGGCCAGATGGAGCATGGCCGATTTCTCCGAGCCGCCTGGGAGCACGAACTTTTCCAATGGGAGCATAGATTCGGTGGCGGCATCGATGGCCTTCTCTAACGCGGCAATTCGCGTTTCGTCGAATTTCAGTTTTTCGTCTTGCTGTACGGTCGTGTCGTGGTTGGCGGTGGCGAGCATGGAGCCAATTGTGAAGAGGTCGCGCTGAATCTTCTCGAGTAGCTGTTGCTCGAAGTCGGACGGATTGACTGCTGCAGCGACACCGATGGCCGCGTTCAATTCGTCCACATCTCCGTACGCCGTGACACGGACGTGGTGCTTTGGCACGCGGCCGCCCCGCAGCAACGAAGTTGTCCCCTGATCGCCCTTTTTGGTGTATATCCTCATAGTGAAGTCCAAGGTATGGCCTTGGCCGAGCGATCGGTAGTGTGACGACGACAAAACGAAAGCCTACCGTCTGGCGCTGGATTCACTATCATGTGTGGTCTTCGAAGGAGCCGGATACACGCAAATGAGCTCAGTTGGGACCCTATTTGGCCGAATTGTGGCCTATTCGTCGTTGGTGGTCATCTTCTTGGTGTGGCCGGGGCAAGGCCATGCCCAAGAGGATTACATCCGTGGTCCCGTCGTGCGTGGCCTGTCGTTTTCAGGTAACCGCGCGATCGACGACTTTACGCTTCGGATCTCGATTGGTACTTCTCAATCATCCACATTCGCACGTTGGGGGATCTTCCGGTGGCTGGGGGCAGGGGAGAAGCGCTATTTCAACGAGACCGAGTTCAGGCGGGACAGCGCTCGGATCGTGCTGCTGTATCAGCGCAGCGGGTACCGGGAAGTTGAAGTCGACATGGACGCGCGTTACTCGGGCGACGACGTCCACCTTCGCTTCTTCATCGACGAAGGTGAACCGGTGCGGATAGACACACTCGAGATCTTCGGTCTCGCCGATATCGCCGACGAATCGGATGTTCTCAATAGTCTTCCGTTGCGTGTCGGTGACCCGTTCAACCTGCTTCTCGTGCAGGCATCGCAGGACAGCATTGGCTCTTTCCTCAAGCATCGCGGGTACCCGTTCGCAGAGATCTATCCGAACTACAGCACCAATCTAGAGGAATACTCCGCGACTCTGAGATTCACCGCGGACCCTGGCCCGCGAGCGAGGGTCGCGTCCATCGACATTTACGGCGCTCAGGAGGTCGACGAGGACGTAATCCGGCGAGCCATGTCGGTGCAGACAGGCGATTGGTACAGCGAACGCGATCTCTACCGGAGTCAGATCGATCTCTATCGGATGAATATGTTCAATCTCGTAGATGTGGGACTCGCCGACACGACTGACTTCGACGCTCCAGACACTACGGTTGCGGTGCAGGTGACCGTAGCGGAGGCAGCGCTGCACCAGATCCGTTTCGGCCCCGGCTATGGGACCATTGACTGTTTTCGAGCACTCGGGGCATGGACGGCTTATGACTTCATGGGTGGAGGCCGTACCTTCGACGTATCTGCGCGGGTCTCGAAGCTTGGCGCATCCGACGACGGTTTGAAAAGGAGCGTTTGCCGCGGGCTGCAGAATGAACCGTTACCGCGGCGCAGGGTCAACTACACTATCTCAGCGAGCTTGAACGAGCCCTTCTTCTTCTCTCGCAACGTGAGTTCGGCGCTCACGTTCACTGCGGAGCGCTACAGCGAACCCCAGGCGTTCGTGCGCCAGTCGATTGGTGGTGAGGCGTCACTGACGTGGAGGACGCCGCTCGACATACCGGTGACGGTTTTATATGGCCTCTCTCGCGCCACGACGGATGCCGACGAAGCCGTGTTCTGCTTCTTCCTCAATGTGTGTCGCCCCGATGACTCAGCGAAATACAAGGATTGGCTTTTACGCTCCGAGGTTGGCCTGCTGTTCACCTGGGACCGCACCAATTCGCTGCTAAATCCGAGTCGCGGATTCCGGTTGACCGGGGACGTACGACATGCATCAAAGTTTCTCGGGTCGGATTCACTGGTTCAGTTCACCAGGGGATCTCTCGAATTTGCCATGCATCATCGAGTGGCGCGTCGAGGTGTGTTTTCTTGGCGGCTGAGAGTGGCTGCTGTCGGGTCGCCTCAGTTGAGGAATCCCAACGACTCTCTCTTCAGGTTCCTCACTCCCGACGATCGGCTCTACGGCGGCGGTTCCAATAGCGTGCGTGGGTTTAGCCACAATGAATTGGGTCCAATTGTGCGAGTTGTGGACTCGATATTCTCGCTTGAGCAATCGGAGGATTTTGACACGTTTGACATTGACAGTGTCGCTGGCTTCCCGATTCGCAGCTCGGCTACGGGCGCAGACCGCCTCTTGTTCATGAACGCTGAATACCGGTTTCCGCTCCCACTGTTTTCTGGACGTGTTTACGGCGCTTTCTTCGTTGATGCAGGAACGGTGTACGAACATGAATTCGAAAGCGAAGGTCTGCTGAAGGCGCTCGAAGATCACTTTCGTGTGACCCCTGGCCTAGGTTTTCGCGTGATGTCAATCTTGGGGCCGATGCGGCTCGACATAGGATACAATCCATACCCCCCTCAGGAGAGTACTTGGTTCTACGAAGTCTATGATGACGTCAACGACGAGTACTCCCTGAGTGAGTTCAATTTCACTGATGCTCCAGAAC